>JAKISR010000083.1 GCA_021648465.1 Sulfurimonas sp.
GATGTATAAATTATCTATAAAAACAGGATTAAGTATTTCTAAAGAAATAGCAATAGTAATCAATTATTTACATAATCAATTTATTCTTCATCCTGATTTAAAAGCATTAAATATTATGGTATTTTCTCTATATAGATATATATATATATATATATAGATAGATATCAATTGATATAATAATCTTTATATACATTAATTATATACATTTCTGCATATAGTCATATTCAATTATTAGATTTTCGTCTTACTAAAACATTTTCTAATACAACTGGTTCTACTTTATCTTCTACAACAAAACAAACTCCTACAGCTTCAACAATACAATTACCAAATCACCAACTTCTTCTAACAATCAATCCAATTCCAACTCCTCTTTCCCAACCTCCTCAAATTATCTTTAATGCTTTATTATTATTTTAATGATTTCTATTTCAATTTATATATATATATATATATATATATATATACCAATTCATCTGGTTGCATGACTCATATTTACTTGTCATAACATACAACATTTACATTCGACAAAAGAATCTGTATTATATAATTGCAAGGTATCTATATCAATTCATATATTCATAATATTAATTATCATTAACTTATATATATATATATATATATATATATATAGGAATTAAATATATATAGAAAGCAGATGTTTATAGTTTTGGAATAGTATTATATGAAATATTTACACCTGAATTAGCTTGGTCTAATCTTAATATCACACAATTACAAAAACAATTACTTCACTACATATTCTATATTTCTTTATCTATTCTTTATCTACATATGTCTATTCAATATATATTAATATCAATTCATATATACAATTATTCATTATATTCTAGACCACATACACCAAAATTACCATTACAAACTCTGCCTCTACATATTTTAACATTAATTCAACATTCTTCCCAACAACATCCTCAAATCACACCAAATTTTAATCAAATCTTACAAATTCTTACACAATTCTAATCTAATACAAATTCAACTTCAACTATAACTACTCAATCATTATTAGCTAAACAAAATACAAATCATCCAAAACCTTTACTTTTATCAAAATCTACTACTACAACACCAACAACTACTACATCAACTAAGAAACATCAACATCATTTAAAATCTCTTCAACAACCTTTACATCCTCATCTTCCAAATACTACAACAACATATCCATCTTCAAATACAAATTCCCAATCTTCTCCTTCTACATTAATTAATCAATCAAATCATTCTATTTCTAAACTATCTCAAACACCTGATTCAATTTATATCAATCAATCATTTTCTTCTAAATATTCTCCTAATAATGCATCTTGTTCAATTTCTCTTTCTTCTTTTTCTTCTTTTTCACTTTCAATTCAATTTAATAGAATTTGATCTAATATTTCATTATCTAGTTCTTCTTCTTCTTTGTCTACAATTAATAATTCATTTTGAGATAAAGATAAAATTTTAACTAATTCTAATTCTTCTGATTCTATTATATATATATATATATATATATCAATTGATATTATATATGTTATTGATACAGAAGTATTACCAGCAAATATTTCTTCTTCTAAACCACTTTGATGAATAATTTTACTTCAATATTCAACATGATTTAATTCAATTTCAAATTCTTCTTCTTCTTCTAGTTTTGATGATATTTCAGATCAAATTGATTCAAAACATGGTCTTTTACAAGCATCATCATTTCTACATTCTTCAAACATCTTAACTAATAAATCATCTCATTTTTTATTCTTTCCTAATACATGTTTTTTTCCTGCTAATACACTTGTCTATATATATAAGATTTTCTTTTAATATCACAATTGAAATATATAAGATCTAAATAGAAAATACACAGTACTTTAATATTATGAATCGAAAAATCAAGTCGAAATCCTGTTGTTTCTCTTAATAATTCATAAACAACTAATCCAAAACTATATACATCATCACATCGACTATCATATGATGAATTAATTCCAGGTTTCATTACTTCACCACCCATCCACATTAATCTTCCCATATTTCCTGACATTATATTTTCACACCTGTCAATTCAAGAATTATTACTTCAATTTAAAATGGCTTTTTCATCATCATAATTTTCAATCATTTCTTCATTTTCTATTCATTCTATATATTTATCTATATTACTTTAATATCAATCAATATCCATCAAAACAAGACAAACAAGAATTTATACTACTAACACCAAAATCAATTCATTTTACTTTTCCTTCTTCTGTAATCTATCAATTCATATAAAATAAAATTGTTAGAAATCATCCATATATATATATATATCAATTAATATACTAAAATATTTGGAGATTTAACATCAGGATGTAAAAATCCTTCTTGTGCCATATAGGCTAAAGATAATCCTAATTCTTCTAGAATTCGTCTTTTGTCCAATTTTGTAAATTCAATTTTATCTTTATATCTATCATGAAATAATATTAATGTATAAAAATACTATTCTATATAAGATATAATATATGATAGGAGAAATTCATCAAACATACAAAAGACTAAATAAATCTTGTCCAATAATAGCTTGAGTAATTAAAATTAATTCTTCTTGATTTGATATTCTTGAATTTGGATTAGGTCGAGTACAAATTCCAATAAATTGAACAATATTTCCATGATGACATTGACTTAATGCTTTAATAACTTGTATTTCTTGTTTCATATTTCCAATTCTATCTATTCATCCTAATACAGCTTTTCCTTTATATACCTATTCATATATCATATATATATATATATATATATATAAGATTACTATTAAGTCAAAAGATTAATTATAATACAATACTTTTAAAGCAACAGGAAATGAAATTCCATCAACAAATCCAGAAAAAACATCAGCAAATCTTCCAGATCCAATTTTTTTATCAAAATGAACTTTAGATGCATCAATTATAAAATGATTTCCTATGTTTTCTTTCATTTCTTCAATAGATTTTTTATGTATCAAAAATAAAAATTTATAAATTACTCCAACCTATTCCATCTAAGTATGTATGTATATATAGTTGATATAAAGATTAAAAAAAAGACATATACCATGTTCTGTTAACTTTTTTAATTCTTCTTCTTCTTCTTGAATCCCTTCTTCTTCAAGTTTTTGGATTTGTTGTGAAGTTTCAGATTCAAGTTGATTTTCAAGTTTTTCTTCTTCTTCTATTTCCCATTGTTTAGTAGCATTATTATTTATGTTTTCTATTTCATTATCCATTTAATATTATATGTAACATCAATTAAAGTCTCATCTGGCGAAAAAGCCTGGCCAGACTTGAGATTGCCAAATCTTCAATATCATGAGACTGAGTTCACTATTTTAACCAGAGTCTTATATAACTCTATCTGGCGAGGTTAGATCCCATTTTCTAACCAGATTCGCCGTATCTTTGCCCACACAGGAAATTACATGAATTCTTCAGGAAAAGGAATAAAGAGAGCAGGCCCCAAGAGGTCTGAGATGTGGAAACACTTCAAAGAGGTCACAGATGAGAATGGTAAACCCCATGGTTGCTGTAACTATTGTGAAAAGTGGATCAAAACAACTGGAGGTAATACTACTTACACACATAGAGGCCTTTCATTATAAAAATCTATCTCAACCAATCCGCAAACTCCCCCGACTGGATGATACCCAGGCCAGGCTCCAGGAATGTAAAGCTGTTGTAGCTTGGAAACCAGGAAGCTCTCAGTTCCTGACATCCCTGCTAAATCTGCTGTTTTGGATTTGTAAGCATCTGATGCCATTCAGTACAGTTAGTAGTGAATACTTTAGAGGATAGACTCGCAGCATACAACCCCGCAATTTGATCTTGGGAAGAGCATCTTGTCTACAGTAGCGGGGTTGAGGGCTGCTCGCCGCTTTGTAATCCTCAAACCGGCAGCTGAGAATGGGCCTTCACTGGCTGTTGGACAAGTGTTGAACAAGTCTGTATCCCGGTTACAATAGACCTGGTTCAATCAGATGGTGAGGGACATGAAGGAGACGGAATTATCGAGCAAGATCTAGACAAGTTAGAAGAAGACATGGGATTGTCAAGGGGAGAGGATCTATGCATTCTCTTCCCAGGACTTCAAGATGGAGATGAATAGAGACTAGAAAGGCTTGTGACCCAACACGGAGTTATTGGTATCTAGTCATTTATTTTATTAGATAATTATCGAATCTTGATGAATACAGTTTTTTAAACATTGTTTCCATGCTAATGCTCAAGTGTCATGTTAGTATGTATATACTTACGAATAGATGAGTTAACATTGGGGTTGTATGATTATATTTTTCTGTTGAGGTTTTGGTCAGTAGGGCAGCTGAGCTTGATTCTTTTGGATTTTTTGATTTTGTTGCAACACTCCTGAGATTCTAGGCGAGATTCTCCTGAGGTTCTTGACATCACCTCTACCAACCTCGGGATATCGAGGATGTCTTTCAATCTGGTTCAAAACCTAGGGATACAATCAAGAGGCTGATTGGGTTGGATCATCTTAAACTGGATCTAATTACTCTCCATATATTCTTTACATTTTATATATCTATCTATCTATCTACTATCATAATCTACATATTCATATGGTCTATCTTATCTACACTCTAATTGCAGATATATCATATATACAACTCATAAGGACCCAGGGGTTATATAATAAAAACTCTTGTTATTAACTCAGGCCCCCGCAATCCATATAATATAATTACTGAGATCTGTAGACTTTCTTCTTGGTCTGGTTTCCTAAAGTCCTTGACCTATAGGATATTTACTGGAAGTGACCCCAATTGGATTCAACCTCAAACTTTTCAAGATTTTAAAAACGCACTCCTACCCAAACTCAAACCTGGTTTTTTCCACAGTTTGACCCTTAGATTTCAAGCCCTTTGACTATACTTTTGAAGTTGTGCTGAATTTATTCACTTTAAGATCACAAGAAATACTTAAAGCAGAGAAAAACAGGTTGAAACCTGCTGATAGTATCTCAGAACCTTTAGATCGGGAGCTGCAGGGTCCCTGTACTCTACTAGTATGAACTACACAATTTGTAATACAAAAGAGGAAGTTCTAGCGTCCATTCGTGCCAAGACACCGTTTCGTCTTGCCGGATTCGCTGAATTGAACCTAAACTGTACATTTGTTGCTATGATGTTTACTTGATAACTAACCATACTCGTGGTTATACAGACAACAGTATTGGTGATGAGGGATGCAAAGCCTTGGGGGAAGCACTGAAACATAATAACAGCTTGACTACATTGAACCTAGACGGTACATTTGTTGCTATAATTTATTTCTATAATGTTTATTTGTAGATTACTTGATAACT
>JAKISR010000022.1 GCA_021648465.1 Sulfurimonas sp.
TGCTCGCACAAACGGTCGTATTAGACTTTATTCTCAAAGAGATATAGATAGGATAAAACTTATTTTAAGACTTACTCGTGAGCTTGGTGTTAATTTGGCTGGCGTTGATATTATCTTGCGTCTTAAAATAAATGTTGATGAGATGGAGCAGGAGATTGCCGAACTTAGACATGAAGTACAAAAAGCTAAAAACTCTTATTCTGTATCACCAGATAAGGCTTTAATAACTAAAAAAAGTATTTATGAGATGATAATATTTGAAGATTGACTACTCTTTTAATCTTTTTATGTCAGCATTTACATTTTGTAGTTTTATTTCAAGTGAGTCATAACCACGATCAAGATGATAAATACGATGAACATCAGTCACGCCATCAGCAATAAGCCCAGCTAAAACTAAAGCACTAGAAGCTCTTAAATCTGTTGCCATAACATCTGTTCCACTAAGTTTGGTACCACCATTAATAGTTGCTACATGTCCATTTAATGAGATATCAGCACCCATCCTTTGAAGCTCACTTACATGCATAAATCTATTTTCAAATAGTTTTTCTTCTATTATAGAAGTGCCAATTGCTTGAGTAGCCAGAGCTAAAAATTGAGCTTGCATATCTGTAGGAAATGCAGGGTACTCTTGAGTTACTATTTTAACTGGTTTAATTATATTTGATGGGTGAATTGTAATAGAGGTTTTACTTATTGTAAATTTGCTTCCCATCTCTTCAAGTTTTGAGATAACAGCACTAAGATGTGATGGATTTACATCTGTAAGTGTCAATTCAGATTTTGTAATTGCTCCAGCACAAAGGTAGGTTCCAGCTTCAATGCGATCAGGTATAACTTTAAATTCATTTATATTTATAAGTTTTCCAGATGTTCCAGTTATTTTTAATATGGCAGTACCAATACCATCTATTTTAACACCACTTTTATCAAGTACTTCACAAAGTTGAACAACTTCTGGTTCTCTTGCAGCGTTTGTAATAGTTGTAATTCCATTTGCTAATGCTGCCGCCATTATAATATTTGCAGTTCCAGTAACAGTGATTTTATCAAATATAATATCGCAACCTTTTAGTCCATTAGGTGCTGTTGCTTCAATATAACCAGCTTTTATATTTATATTTGTACCCATCTGCTCTAGTGCTTTTAAGTGTAAGTCAATTGGTCTTTGTCCAATGGCACAACCACCTGGAAGTGAGACTTCACAATGGCCAAATCTAGCTAGTAAAGGACCTAAAACTAGGATAGAAGCACGCATTGTTTTTACAATATCGTAAGTTGCTTTTGTTTGAGTTAGTGAAGTTGTATCAACAGTTGTTACATGTTCTCCTCTTTCATATTTTGCACCAAGATTAGATAGTAATTTAAGTAAGGTATTTATATCAGCAACATGTGGTAAATTATTTATAGTTACACTCTGTTTTGCTAGAATAATCATAGCTATTAGAGGTAAAGAGGCATTTTTTGCACCAGAAATCTTAATATTTCCGCTAAGAGAATTAACTCTTTTAATTTGTAGGTAATCCATTTTCTTCTTTTAGTGATTTATGTATGAAAGTATATCTCATAAGTTATTTATTTGAAATATAATTATATAAAAGTTTAAAATACAGTAAGATATATTTAAATTTTATCTTTATAATTCTCAATATATTTACTCATTTTTATAGAAAATTCTTTAAAAGTATTTCTACCATCTTTTTTTGCTTCATACATTGCGATATCTGCGTACTTAATTAAATCTTCTGCATTTTTAGAATGATTTGGGAAGATAGAGATACCCATACTTGCAGTAATTTTTAATTCATGAGAATTAATTATATGTTTTTTTTGTAATTTATTTTGAATTTTTTCAGCAATATGTATAGCATCTTTAATATTTTTTATATTTGGTAATAATATTACAAATTCATCACCACCAAATCGTGAAACAGTATCTGCTTCTCTAACTTCTTTTTTAAGTAGATTTGAGAAATAGATTAAAAGACTATCACCCACAGCATGACCATAGTTGTCATTTATCAATTTAAAATAATCAAGATCTAAAAATATTATAGCTAGTTTATTTTTATTTCTACTTGCAAGTTGAATAGATTTAGATAGCCTATCTTTTAATAATGATCTATTTGCAAGTCCAGTTAGTGAATCATAATAAGCAAGTTGCTTTATTTTCTGCTTATTTTTAACATCGCTACTAATATCCATTGTTACGGCAGTTATTTTTGCTAAACCTCTTTGTTTTTTACGAACTTTACCTTTTGTTTGTACATGAATATTTTTATTACAATTAATGGTTATCATATATTGAATATTAAAACTAGAACCATTTTTAATAGCATCATCTAAAATAGTAACTACTTTTTCATAATCTTTATCATTAATAAAGTTTAAAAAATCATTATATTCAATATTGACATCTTGTTTAATACCTAAAATTCTATAAATTTCATCACTTAAAGTAAGCTTTTTAGTTATTAAATCGTACTCCCAACTTCCAATTTTTGCTATTCTTTGGGCATGTTTTAAGTGAGATTCTTTTTGAGATATATTTTCACTTAGGTTTTTAAATTTTTGTTCTATTTTCTTAAGAGAGGATAAAGATTTGTATAAATAAGCAGAAAGAATAAGTATACTTAACAATAATAATTTATATATGTATTCATAATAAATATTAAAAAATGTAAAATATATAAAAGAAAGAACAGAAAAACTAAGTAACAACTTAGTACTTAATATAATTAAATTAATATTTAATCCCATTTCAACTTCTATGATTATTTTATTTTTTTTAAAAACATTAAGGCATTATACAATTGATAAAATTAAATTAATCTTGTAGGTAAAAAAAATTGAAAAATATTTTATTCATAGTGTTTTAAAAAATCATAAAATTCATTTTTTTGAATTGGTTTAGAAAAATAATACCCTTGAAGTTGCTCGCATCCCATCTCTTTAAGTAAGTCAGCATGTTCTTTTATTTCAACTCCTTTAGCTACGGTGCTAAAGTTGAGAGAGTGTGCCATTAATATAATTGTTTTTGTAATTATTTTATCATTATCATTTGTAGTTATATTGCTAATAAATGATTTATCAATCTTGATAGTGTGAAGGGGAAATTGTTTTAAATAAGATAAAGATGAGTAGCCAGTACCAAAGTCATCTATTGCAAGTGAGACACCAATATTTTTTAACTCATTTAATATACGTAATGTTGCAGACATATTTGCCATTGAAAGTGATTCGGTAATCTCAAATTCAAGTTGATATGCCTTAATATTATACTTTTGAATCATTGATAATATAAATGAGGTAAGCCCATTATTTTGAAATTGTCTTGCGGATAAGTTTATAGATAATTTTAAGTGATTAAAACCTAATTTATTCCATCTATTTAGCTGATGAATCGATTCTTCAATAATCCAATTACCTAAATTTAAGATAATTCCAGTACTCTCAGCAACATGAATAAAGTCATTTGGAAAAACTAAGCCATTATTTGGATGATTCCATCTTACTAATGCTTCTGCTCCAGAAATAGAGTTATCTTTAGAGTTTATGATTACTTGATAAAATACTTCAAAACCAACTTTTGAATTCACAGCTTCTCTTAAGTCTTGCTCAATTATCATTTGTTTAGATATATGATTACCCATACTTGGTGAATAAAGTTTATAGTTGTTTCTGCCATTTTGCTTGGCATTGTACATTGCTGTATCAGCATTAGTAATTAATTCTTCCATACTATTGGCATTACTTGGGTACATTGCTATACCTATACTTGTTGTAATATATAATTGATGAGAATTAACAATATGTTGCACATCTAAAATATTTAAAAGGTTGTTTGCTGTTTTTATAACATTCTCTTTTGAATTTGCATCTGATAAAAGTACAACAAACTCATCGCCACCTATACGAGCAAGAGTATCTGATTCTTTAATCTGACTCTTTAATAAAGTTGAGATATATATTAGTAAATCATCACCTGTATTGTGTCCTAAAGTATCGTTTATTAGTTTAAAATGATCAAGATCTAAAAATAAAACAGCAAGGTTCATATCTTTTCTTTTTGCATTTTGTATTGCTTTGCGAATTCTATCTTTAAGTAAAACTCTATTCGGGAGAGATGTTAAAGAATCGTAGTATGCAAGCTTTTCGATTATAAGTTTATTTCTAATATCTTGTGTTATATCCATACTAACAGCAGTGATTATAATAGAACCATTTGTTTTTTTACGAACTTTACCTCTTGTTTGAATATTGATACGACAATTTTTTTCTAAAGTCAGAGAGTATTTTATATCAAAGTTTGATCCTTTTTGAATTGCGGATTTAAATATTGTTTGAATATAATCCTGCTCCTCAGCAGATATAAAAGATAAAAATTCATTCCAATCAATTACAACATTTAAATTTATACCCAACAGTCTATATATCTCATCACTTAATGAGAGTTTGTTTTCTATAACATTATACTCCCAACTTCCAACATTTGCTATTCTTTGGGCTTCTTTTAGGTGATTCTCTTTTTGAAGTATTTTTTTACTTAATAATTTTGTATTCTTAACATACTCTATTATATTCTCAATCATAATATTTACAGAGTTAGATATAGAACTAACTTCATCTTTATTGCTTGTAATTAAATTAATTTGTTTTGGATTATATGGGTTAAACTTTTTTAAATCACTTGCTAAATTCACTAGAGGTCGTAAAGCTTTTATTAAAAGAAAAGATAATAAAATCATACTAATACTAAAAGTAATTATTCCAGCTGCAAGCCATCTATAAAAACTTTTCATATGTTGCTCAAATGAAGAATTTGAATAAACTAAAGTTATCTCTCCAATTTTTGATAATGTTGATGGGTCAGTAAGTGTTTTAGTTAAAATAAATGCTTTACTTTTCTTCCACTGAGACAAACTATTTTTATGTTTAGTAAAGAGTAATGAACTTTTACTACCAATAACATCTATTTGTGCAAATAAAATATCAGGATTATTTACTAGCCTATTTCCAATTTCATCTATCGCTTCACTAAAACCATAGCTAAGATTTAAAGAAATAGAGGGTGCGATATAATCTATAATAGTGGATATTTTTTCCTCTTCAAGACTTTTATAACTTTTAGTAAAAGCATTATTTGTCATTAGTGCTATAAATAAAATAAATATAGCAGAGGATAAAAAAAGCATTGATGATATTTTAAATGTTATAGAATTAAAGTTCATAATTGTATTGCACTTTTATTATATTTATTAAAATTATGAAAAAAACTATAATAATTTATTTCACTAATATCTTGTAAAAAATTTAATTTCTTACTGAGTTTTCTATATATTAATGATATATCAAGCAGTATTGGACGAAGTGTAATGCCATTAGCTTTTATAGCTTCAAGATTAATAATAGGTTTAACATTAGCTCCTATTTTTACTGAAAGCATTACTCCGTATTTTAAATCAGATTCTAAATATGAAAAGGTTAATGATTTATTTACGCTAGCATTTTTAATTTGCTCACTTATTTGATCTTTTGTTGCTGGAAAAAGGTAGTAGATAGTTGCTTTATATTTTTGTTTATCTAAATTTTTATATGAAAAAAGTTTTACATTTATATTATAATTTCGAATACCACTTTTATATTTGGTATAAATTTGTTTTTTTAAAGAGAGAGCATTTTTGTAGTGAGCTTTATTATAGTATATAGCGATATTAATAGAATTATTTTCGATTTTTTCTTTAAATTCATAGTCCATAAGTGATATTTTTGGTACTATAGTAGCATGAATTTTTAATAATGAATCATTTATAGAAAGAGCAAGAAGTAAATTTATTTGCAGTAAAAGTATAAATATAAATTTCATATTAAAACCATAAAGAAGCATTTATAAAAAATGTTCTGCCTTTTGTGTCTATTAAATCATTCGGATATGTATTTATAGGTGAGGCGTAGCTTGACCCAGAGTTGAATAAATCTTTAATAGTTGCACTGATAATAAGTTCATCTATATGATAAGATATTGATTGGTCAAATATTATATTACTTTTTTTATCATTTCTTGTATCAGCTTGTGAACGTTTTGATTTAGAAGTATATTTTAATAGTGAGCCAATATTTACTCCAGAATCAAAACTATAAATAAATGATGAGGTAGATAATATGTTCGCGACATCAGGAACATTATTTTTATTTTCATCTTTAGCATCAATATAACTAGCTATAAATGTTAAATCAATTTTATTATTTGGTGAGAATATATATTCAATTTCACTTCCTAAAAAATAGTAGTTATTAAAATGTACATATTGTCCTCCAGAATCTTTTTTAATAAGATTATTTATCTTGCTTTTATAAAAATTAATTCTTAAAATATTTTGTAAATTTTGTTTATAAATAAAACCAATTTCTATAGTTGAAGAGGTTTCAGCATTTAAATTTGGATTTGATTTTTGTTCAATCCAAGATGGTTCACGGTAAGCAGCAGAATACATTGCTTTAAATCTTAATTTATTGGTAAACCTAAAAATAACTCCAGCACTTGGGATGATGGTATCTTTTGTGCTTGAGTAGTGAGAGTATCTTAATCCTGCAGATATATCTATATTGTTTGTAAGATTATAGTTATCGTTTATATAAAAAGATAGAGTGTGTTTTTTTGCATTTGGGGAAACTAAATCATTTTGAACACCTGAATACAGGGCATCAGAACGGATAATACTATGATGTTCATATTTTATACCAATCAAAAATTCATTATCTTTAATTAGTGTTGATATGAAATCAGCTTGTGTGAAATATGAATGCTCTTGATAGTTTCCAGTTACTATAGAAAATGACGGATGAGTAGTTCTAATCTCTTGTTGATAATTATTTAATCCTGTAGTGATATCTATTTTATTTTTATTGTCAAATAGATGTTGGTATGATATTTGAGCAACAAAAGATTGGTTGATATTATATAAATTATTTAAATCATTATCTAGTATATTAAACATTCCATAGTAATTTCCATCTTCTGATCTTTTAAGTCTACTTATAAAAGAGAATTTCTCATTACTTATATTTATTCCAACAGAATAATCTTTTAAATGTTGATCACTCTCTCCTGTATTTGAATATTTATCAGGACCAGTAGGGATTGATTTTTTATTTTTTTGATAGTAAGAATCTAAAGAGATATCTATATTGTTCGCTTTAGTTGATATATTTGTGCCAACATTATAAGAGTTGTATGAACCTGCAGAAGTAAAAATTTTATTCTGAGTATCTTTTTGTGAGTTATTTGTTATTATGTTTATAACACCACTAATAGCACCAGAACCATAAAGAATTGATCCTGGTCCTCTTATGACTTCTATCCTATTTATCATTTCAATAGGAAAGTTTAAGTAGTAATATATAGAGCCACGATAAGAGTTATTTATACTAATACCATCTATCATTAATTTTACTTCACCTTTTTGAGTGGAGCCTCTAAAGATAACAGTGGCTACGCCAGATGATTCTCTTGATATCTGTACACCAGGCACAAGATTTAATGCTTCAAATAGATTACTTATACCTAGTTTTTTCAATTTATAACTATGTAAAACAGAGACAAAAGATGGAGTGTCATCAATATTTAGTTTTGATTTTGTAGCTATTGCGCTAACTTCCTCTAAGCTTTGTAAAAAGTCATTTTTTAATAATGAATCATCATTTGAATAGGCTAAAGAAAATAGTAAAAAAAATATTATTAATTGTTTTATTGCTATACCTTTATTGATTTTTTATTTATTATATAATCGACAAAGTTAAACCATTCTTTTAGGTATAATATTGTCAATTATTAAATTTTAGGAATACTTAATGAGTTCAGCTTTAGATAGATTAAAAAATTTAACAAATAAAATTTCTAGTTATGAGCGTGCAAGAAAAGATAATCTAAAAATATTAGAGAAATTATTTAATCAAATAGGTATTGATAAAAAAATAGAAAACTTTAGTAGACTTTTTACTTTTAAAGCGATAAATCTATCTGGTGCATCACTTTTGAATGAAAACTTGGGTGAAATAAAAGAAGGAAAATATTTACAAATTTTAGCAATAAGTTATGATAAAGAAGCCTTGGTTAAAAGTAAAAATATTTCATTAGGATATTTTGGAAAAGTTGAAAATGTTAATATTGAACTTAAAAATAAAATAGTTGAGTTTATAATTCGTTTTAGATTTGAAAAAAGTTTTATAACACTTGAACATTATCACGAAATGTTAGAATTATTTAATAAAAATGAGTAAATTTTATTTTTTGTTATGGTTTAAATGGGCTATAAGACTAATAATATGTAGTACTTTATTAGCAATTTTTTTAACCTCACTTATCACATTATATTTTTATATTTCACAGAATATGCCAAATCTTACTAATGATGTTAAATTAGCATTACAAAATATTTTTGAATTTTGGTTTAAAATCATTTGGAACCTAACACTTTTAATAGCACTTTTTAGAGGTTTAAAATATGTATTTAATAATTGTATAAATGGATATGAATTAAAACTTTTGGCATGTGAAGATAATATTAATAAAAATGAAGAAAAGATTATTGATGTGGTTGGTTATGGAGATTTGCTTAAAGTATGGAGAAAGTGGTTTATGTTAAATATATGGCTAATAAGTATTTTAATGATTATTTCTTTAATTTATACAAACTTTTTTACAACATTTAGTGGAGTGTTTGAGTGGTTTAATATATACTGGCTTTTTGGTTTTATACTTTTAAGTGGATATTTTTCTTTTATACTCTTAGGAGCTAGATGTAAGATGATAAAGATAAAAAAGTGTTAATTTTTTTAGATATAGAGACAACTGGCTTAGATAGCATAGATAGAATATGTTCTATTGGAATAATAGGTGTTGATTCTACAGATGTAATTTCTATGTATGAGTTAATAAATGAAGATAAAAAAATATCTTCAAAAGCTTCTAGTGTTAATTACATTACAAATGAGATGATAAAAAATAAACCAAAATTTAAAGATACAAAAGTATATAATTTTTTAAAAGCACACAATAATGAAAAGTCTACAATAATTACACATAATATGAAGCTTAATTTAAAAATGTTACTAGCAAGTAAGTTTCAATGGTGTGGAAAAATAATAGATACAAAAAGAGTAACTAAACATCTTATTTCAGAGTGTGATGAGTTTTCATTACAATTTTTAAAATATGAATTAAAGCTCTATATGGACGAAAAACAAGAAGTATTAATCTATTTAAAAAATAAAATACTAATACAAAATGCACTAGGAGATGCTCTTATTATAAAACTTTTATATTCTTATCTTTTAGATATAAAATCTTATGAAGAGTTAATTGAATTAAGTTTCAAGGATGTATTAATGGAAAAATTTAAATTTGGAAAATATAGTGATCGATATATTGAGGAGATAGCTATATATGATAGAAATTATTTAGAGTGGATGCTTAGTGTAAATAATTTAGATGATGATTTAAAATATACATTAAAGTACCATTTAAGTTAAATTTATAGTCTTAGGAGTATATTATTGTTAATATAAAAGAATTAAAAGAGATAGCAAAAAATTTTTCAGTTTTATATGTAGAAGATGATAATTTAGTTAGAAAATCAACACTTCCTATTTTTGATGATATTTTTAAAGAGGTTATAGTTGGAGTTGATGGTATAGATGGAATATCTCTATATTATGATTATAAAACTGCAACCAAGGAGTATATTGATATTGTTATTTCAGATATTAAAATGCCAAATATGGATGGAATAACACTATCTAAAGAGATATATAGAATAAATCCAAAACAAAAAATAATAATAATATCCAGCTATAATGAAACTAATTATTTTATAGAACTTATTAAAATTGGGATTTCAGGTTTTATCAAAAAACCATTATCTTTAACAGAAGTGATAGATATAATTTATGAGGTATGTATGCAATTATGTAATGATAAAGAGCTCAATAGATATATTGAGTTTTCAAAATATTTAAAATGGGACAATAAGTTTAAAATATTATTTAATAATAACATAGAAATTGCTTTAACAATGAATGAAATAAATCTAATGAATCTTCTTGTAAATAATTTAAATAAAAAATTTACAGATTTAGATATTTTCAATCATATTTATTATAATAATCCTGAAAAAGAATTTTCAATAGATGTAATAAAAGGCTTACTAAAAAGACTTAGAAAAAAAATTCCTAAAAATTTAATAAAAAATAATCCAAAACAAGGGTACAGCATAAAGGATAATTAATCTCATCTACTTTTTGTTTTGACACCTAAATGACACTTTATAATGCTAAACTAAAATATAATTATTTTAGTGTTATTATATTGTAAAAAATTACTAATATTATAAGCGCATTTAATGAGAGATGTTGCTTTTTTTGTTGATATTAGTATCGCATTTGATGGAGAAGAAGCATTATAATTATTTAAAAAGCATAATTTTGACTTAATAATTAGTGATATTAACATGCCAAAAACAACAGGTATTGAAATATTAAAAGAGATTAGAGAATATTTAAAGGAAAAGTAGATGACAATTAAATTAAAGATAATGTCTATAACAATATTAAGTCTACTTTTGATGGTTGTAGTTTTAGGAACTATATCTACTAAACAAGTAGAAAATATTTTAATTAAAAAAAATTATGATACTTTAACATCAGCACGTGATTCTAAAGTACAACAAATAAAAAGTTTTTTTAATGAGAAGGTTATAGATATTGAGGTTTTAAGTAAAAGTTTAGAAGTTAAACAGCTTATAAAAGCACAGAGCAAACAAAAAAATATTGATTTATATGATGAATATTATAAAAATTATATAAACAGACATAGTCTTTATAATATATTTATAATAGATAAAAAAAATACTCAAATTTTATATTCTAGCAATAAAATTATAAAATCAAATGATGCAATAGATACTCTTATAGAAAAAATTATTAGATTTAAAAAACCAATATTTACCGATGTGAAAGTATATGGAGATGCAAAAACTCTTTCTCTGTTTTTAGGAGCACCTGTTTACATAGATGGAATTTTTACTTCAATTATCATTTTTCACATATCAACTCATGAAATAAACTATATTATGAAATTTACAAAAGGTTATGGAGATACACAAAAAGATTATTTAATTGGAAAAGACTCTCTTATGATAAGTAATAGTTATTTTAATGGTGAGTATAAATCTAAGCAAATAACAATAAATAAGTATATGGAACATTCAAACTATTCAAAAAGTATTCTATATAAAAAATCAGGAATTATTTTATTAAAAGATGATGAGGATAATTTTATTTTATCAGCATATGCTCCTTTAAAAATAGAAGAAAATTTAGAATGGACAATGATATCAGTAATAGAAAAAAATGAAGTGATGATTTCTCTTAATAATATAGTTAATAATATAATTATAATTTCTTTTATTTTGTTGATAATAATATCCTCTATTGTAATTGTAATAATAAATAAAAATATTATAAACCCGTTAAATAATTTTCAAGATGGTCTTTTGAATTTTTTTAAATATTTAAATAAAGAAAATGTTGAAGTTACAAAACTATATGTAGAATCTAATGATGAAATTGGACAAATGGCAAGAGCAGTGAATAAAAATATTGTAAATACGAAATCATTTATTTTAATGGAGAGAGAGTTATCTAAACATGACCAAGAACTAAATGAAAGTTTAAAAAAAGTGATAAAAGATAATGAAAAGCATACGTGGATTAAAAATGGTCTTGCAATATTACATGATAAATTATCTGGAAATTTAAATGTATCTGATGTTGGTAATATATCAATTACACATTTAGGTAATTATATAAATGCAGGAGTTGGAGTTCTTTATGTTATTAATGATAAAAAAGAATTAAGTATATGCAGTGATTATTCATATATTAAAAGCGATGGTGCATTAACAAATTTTAAGCTAGGGGAAGGAACAATTGGGCAAGTTGCATTACAAAAATCTTCCATGTTACTTAAGGGAGTTGAGCAGAGTAGGCTTACGATACAAACAGGAGTAGTAAATAACAAACCATTAAATATATATATATTTCCTCTTATTTTCAAAGATGAAGTATTTGGTGTTATTGAGATAGGTACAAGTAAGTTATTTGATGAAACATCACAAGAGTTTCTTAAATCTTCTAATATAATTATTGCAACAGCATTAGCTACTTCTTTTAACAATCAAAAAGTTACAAATTTACTAAAAAATATTAAATCATCAAATTCTAAAATGCAAATACAGCAACAAGAATTAGAAGAATCAAATGCTTATATGGAAGAACAGCAACATAAATTAGAAGAGACAAATTTTAAAATTGAAGAGCAAAAATTACAACTTGAAAAACAAAATGAAAAATTAATAAAATCTCAAAATATGTTAGATAAAAAAGCTAACGATTTAGCTTTATCAAATAAGTATAAATCAGAATTTTTGGCAAATATGTCTCATGAACTTAGAACACCG
Organism: Sulfurimonas sp.; assembly: GCA_021648465.1. Taxonomy (GTDB): domain Bacteria; phylum Campylobacterota; class Campylobacteria; order Campylobacterales; family Sulfurimonadaceae; genus Sulfurimonas. Next base: position 12,522 of record JAKISR010000022.1, read on the forward strand.
CTTAATTCTATTATTTTATTATCAGATATGTTACAAGAAAATCAAAAAAGTCATTTAGATAAAAATGAAGTAAAAAAAGCCATGGTTATAAATAGTAGTGGAAATGATTTACTTAAATTAATAGGAAATGTTCTAGATTTATCAAAAATTGAAGCTGGTATGATGGATTTAAATATTGATAAATTTAGTTCAAGTTCTTTATGTGAAAAATTTCAAATACAATTTGAAGATATTGTAAAACAAAAATCATTAAAATTTAAAACAGTAGATAAATACAAGGGTTATATTATTAATGATCAAGATAAATTATCTCAAATTATAAGAAATTTAATAGCAAATGCACTTAAATTTACTAAAAAAGGTTCAATTACTATGCTAATTGATAGCACTATTGATAATAAAATAGAGATATCAATAATAGATACCGGAATAGGCATAGCAACTGATAAGGTAAAGTCTATATTTGATGCCTTTAAACAAGCTGATGGTACTACATCAAGAGAATATGGAGGAACAGGGTTAGGTTTATCTATCAGTTTGGAGTTAGTTAAAATGATGGGTGGAGAGATATCTTTAGATTCCAAAGAGAATAAAGGCAGTAGATTTAATATAATTATCCCAAATATTAATGATATATCAAAAGGTAATAATAATAAAACAAAAGTTATATCTGAAAACAGAGATGATAGATATAATATAAAAGTCAATGATAAAGTATTTTTAATTATTGAGGATGATGAAGTTTTTTCAAATATATTAAGAGATAAGATAAATCTTCAAGATGAGTATGCTCTAATAGCTTCAAGTGGTAAAGATGGATTGAATTTAGCTAAATTATATAATATCAAAGGAATTTTACTAGATTTAAGTTTACCAGATATGGAAGGGATAGATCTTTTAAAAGAGTTAAAAATAGATGTTAATTTACAAAAAATACCAGTTTATGTTATATCTGGAGATCAAAAAACAGAAGTGAGCAAAGAGTTTGGAGCAAAAGGTTTTTTTAAAAAACCTATTACAGATATTGAAATAACACATATTATAAATGAGATTAAAGTTATTTCTGATGAGGTGGATACTTTTGTTAACAGAGTTAACAAATATGATTCTGATTCTAAAGTTACTTTAAATTTAGAGAATAAAAAAATACTTGTTGTTGATGATGACATTAGAAATGTTTATGTTTTATTAGAGGCATTAAGTTCAAGAGGTGCTGATGTAATTACAGCTAGTAATGGCAAAGAAGCTATCGATGTATTAGTAAACAATAAAGACATAAATATTGTTTTAATGGATATTATGATGCCAGTAATGGATGGTTATAAGGCTGTGAAAAATATTAAAAATAATATTGAAATTAAACATATTCCTGTTATAGCTGTAACAGCAAAAGCCATGAGTGGTGATAAAGAAAAAGCACTTCAAAAAGGCTTTGATGATTATATTACAAAGCCTTTACAAATGAGTAAATTATCTACTATAATTGAGAACTGGATATAAAAAGTTATGATATATATATCTAATAGTAAAAAAATAAAAAAAATATTATTAGAAAATAATATATGTAATAAAGAGGTTATAAATAAATTAAATAAAGAGTTAGTTAGTGAGGATAAAGACTTTTCATATGAAATTACTTTTATAAATTTTAAAACAATCCCATCTTCACTTTTAAAGAATTTATATAAAATAAAAAATAAACTTAAAATCACAACAACAAGCAAAACTTTATGGGCTTATTTATCAAGACTTGGGTTACAAAATATATACAAAGATTTTGTAAATAATACTTTGTCTTTAAAAAAAAAAGACAAACCAGAGGCTATAGTTATTGGAGGAAATTCACAAAGTATTAAAAAAATAATACCAATTATAGAAGCTATACCTTATGTAAATATTTCAATTTTTATAATAATGCGAATATCTACTGATGAAGAAAAACATCTTTGTAAAATATTACAAGATTTAACAAACTATAAAATTTGTATAGCTGAGCATAATATGAAAATTGAAAAAAAATCTATATATGTTGTACTACAAAATAACAATATGATTACCATTGATGGCTATATATATTTAGAAAATCAAAGAAAATTGGATTACAATAAAATATCTATGAATGTTACTTTAAAATCTTTAGTATATGAATATAAAGAATCTTTAATAGCATTATTATTATGTGGATATGAAAAAAATAAAAAATCTTTGTTGGAAAAGTTAAAAAATGATAATTTTATAATAATAGTTGAGTCTCCATTAGAGTGTAACGAAATGGAATTTTCTATTAATGATTTAGAAATAAATAAATATATAAAAATACTGAACTTACAACAAATTATATATTATCTTAGATCTTCTTTATCTGTAAATATTAACATAGATGATAATATAGATGAATTTTTAGAAGATATCTATAAGGTTTATAATAATGATTTTAGAAATTATGAAAGAAATTCACTAACAAGACGAATAGAACTTGCAATGCAACAAAGTCAAATAAGTAGTTTTGAAAAATATAAAATAGCAGTTATAGAGGATAAAAAAATATTTGCTAGATTTTTTCGTATATGTTCTGTAAATATGACAACTTTTTTTAGAAACCCTGAGGTTTTTAAAGATATAAGACATAAAGTTATACCATATATGAAAAATATACCTTCTATTAGAATATGGTGTGCAGGGTGTTCAAAAGGAAGTGAACCATATAGCATAACAATGTTATTAGATGAGATGGGTTTATTATCTAAAAGTTTAATTTATGCAACTGATTTTAATGAAAATATATTAAATGAAGCAAAAAATGGACTTTTTGCTAAAAGTGAACTTGAAGAGATTAAAAATAACTATAGAAAAAGTGGTGGAATAAGTGAGCTAAATAGATGGATAAATGAAGAAAATGATTTTATAGAAATAAAAGATAAAATAAAAGATAAGATTCTTTTTTTTAAACATAATTTAGTAACTGACAATGTAATTAATAAATTTAATCTTATATTATGCAGAAATGTATTAATATATTTTAACAATAAATTACAGAAACAGGTATTTGATACAATTGATAACTCACTAAAAAAAAATAGTTTTTTAATATTAGGTGAAAGTGAAAGTGTACCTAAAAATTTTTCTTACAAAGAGTTAAGTAATAAAATTTTCAAAAGGAAAACATATGATAATTAATATTTTAGCTGTTGATGATGTTGAAGCGAATCTTTTTTCCCTAGAAAGTTTGATTTTGGATTATAAACTATACAACAAAGATATAGAAAAAATTAATTTTATACAAGCTTTGAGTGGCGAAGAAGCTTTAAAAATAGTTTTAAATATAAATATAGATTTAATACTTCTAGATGTACAAATGCCTGGGATGGATGGATTTGAAACAGCAAAGTTTTTAAAATTAAATCCAAAAACAAAAGATATTCCTATTGTATTTTTAACAGCAGCATTTAAATCTGATGAATTTGTCAAGTATGGCTTTGAAGTTGGGGCAACAGATTATTTTACAAAGCCTATAGAAAAATATCAATTTTTAAATAAATTAAATTTATATATTAGTCTTTTTGCAAAAACAAAAAAATTACAAAAAGCATTTCTATCTTTAGAACAAGAGAGTAAAAAGAGCCAAGAACAAGAAAAATTAATCATAAAACAATCACGTTTAGCTCAGATGGGTGAAATGATAAGTATGATAGCACATCAATGGAGACAACCTTTAGGTGCTATTTCTAGCACAACAGTAAATTTGCGAATGAAATTAGAGTTAGATTTTTTTGATTTTTCAACAAAAGATGGGATAGAAGAAGCAAAAAATTATTTTAAAAGGAGACTTACTAATGTAGAAGAATATGTTCAAAATTTAACAACAACTATTGATGATTTTAGAAATTTTTATAAGCCTGATAAAGAGTCAGTAATAACAACATTGGAACAAGTAGTGAAAAAAGCACTTAAGATAATGAAAAACTCTTTAATTGTTCAAAATATAGAGTTAATATATCACTTTAATTCAAAATTAATTGTAAAATTATATGATAATGAAGTGATGCAAGTAATTTTAAATATTTTAAAAAATGCACAAGATAATTTTATTGAAACACATACAAAAAATCCTAAAATAATAATTACAACTAAAGAAAATGAAATTAATATCCGTGACAATGGTGGTGGAATACCGGTAGATATTATAGAAAATATTTATGATCCATATTTTTCAACAAAAGATGAAAAAAATGGAACAGGCTTGGGGTTATATATGTCAAAAATAATTATAGAAAAACATCATAACGGAATATTAAGTGTTGTTAATTATGAAGATGAAGATGGAAGAATAATAGGTGCTTGTTTTACAATTAAAATTAATAATTAAGGTTGTAGAAAATGAAAAGTAATAACAAAATATTTGTGATATAATCATTGATATAGATGAGGAGAGGAATGATGGAATTAAAAGTATTATTAGAGTATACAAAAGATTTACATATACTTTATGTAGAAGATGATATTGAATTACTTGAAGCAACCTCAGAACTATTAAGTAATTATTTCTCAACAATTGAAAAAGCAGTTGATGGACAAGAGGGTTTAGACAAATATTTAGAATATTTTCAAAATAATGAAAATTATTATGACATAGTTATTACAGATATTAATATGCCAAATCTAAATGGTATAGAGATGAGTAAAAAGATATATGCGATAAATCCTATACAAAAAATTATCATCACAAGTGCGCATAATGAGGTTAAATTTTTATCAAACGCTATAGAGCTTAACATAGATGGTTTTATTACAAAACCAATTGACAATATACAATTAACCAAAGTTATTTATAAAGTATCACAGGCTATTAGTAATCAAAAATTTGTTGACTCATATTTAGAAGTTATGGAAAACTTAAACCTAGAGTTAGGGGAGCGAAATAAGGAGCTCTTTAATAAAAATGATAAGCTAGAAAAATCTTTACGTGTACTAGATACAATGGTTAGTAAAAAGAAACTAACAACACCTGCTAGAGCGGAAAAAAGTATTTTATCTGATGCAGAATTAATAGAAGCACAAATACATGATTTAATAGCTGATGATTTATGTGAGTTAAAAGAAATCCACTCTGAAATAGATTTTACTATAATAAAAATTATTCAAAGTGAAGATGAAGTTTCATTAGAATTAATAAAAGAGATAGTTAATAAATTTATAAAATATTCTTCCATATTGTCTTTTTATACTTTTTTTAATGAATTAGGTATAGCAATGTCAAAATTTTCAAAAACATTATCGGAAAACCCATTACCTGAAAATCAAGAAAGTGTTAAAAATATTTTTATGCTTTTAGAGAGTTTTATGTTTGTACTCGGACATTGGCAAGACGATATATCAAAAAGTGATGGAACAAAAGTTAACTCCTTTGATGCTTCATTGATTAGTGATATGTATACAATTACAAATTTATGGACTCAAAAAGAACCAGAAGATTTTGATGAAGACTTGGATGATATTTTTGATTTTTAAATTAAATTAATAGATGTAGGGATAATATTGAAAATAGCTGTAGAGTGTAAGTCACCGTTAATGCAAAAATCGTTAGAGCTTTTTTTAGATAATCATCTTAGTTCTTTAAAGCATTGTGATATTGTTTTAGAAGATATTAAATCTGATGATAGTAGGAGTTTTTTTATATCTAGTAGTAGTGAAGCTGATCTAATTAAACCATTTTCAAAATCACAATTAATTTTGGCACTTGAAAAAAGATATGAAAGTATATATAAAGATCCAAAACAAACATTAAATATACAAAAGAAAAAATTAAATAAAAATGTTGATTTGGATTTTGATATTTTAGAAAAACGTATTAATTCTTTAACTGCAGAGTATCAAAATAATATTTTAAAAGTAATAAAAGCTTTTTATGAAGAATAAAGAGATAACAAAAAAAATAATTTCTGGAAAATTTAAAAATAAAATCTTAAAACTTCCATCAAAAAATACAACAAGAACATCAAAATCTATAGTCTTGGAATCTTTTTTTAATACACTTCAGTTTGATATAGTTGATGCAAGTTTTGTGGAATTATTTTCTGGAAGTGGCTCCATTGGGCTTGAGGCACTAAGTCGTGGTGCAAAAAATATTATGTTTATGGAAAAAAATGCAGAAGCACTTAAAATATTAAAAGCCAATATTGAGCAAACTGATCCAAATGCTTGTGAAGTTTTTGCTGGAGATAGTTTTGTAAATATTAAGAGTGTTATAAAAGTATTAGATAAAAATGATGAATCAGCTTATTTCTATGTTGATCCACCTTTTAACATAAGAGAAGGGATGGAAAATATTTACAATAAAACTATACAAATGATAGCTTTTTTGCCAAAAGAGAGAGTAAAGCTAATAATAATAGAGCATATGAGCTCTTTAAAGCTAGAAGATAAAATAGGACCATATAATATAAAAAAATCTAAAAAATTTGGAAATACTACTCTAACATATTATCAAAGTAATTAGATTGGAATAATTATTGCTTATTTATAAGCTAGATTAAGGATTAGTTATGAGAACTTTTATTTTATTTTTACTTATCTGTTCAAGTGCTTATGCTACAAAGATAATGGATATTGCCAATATCGTTGGTGTTAGAGATAACCATCTCATAGGTTATTCTCTTGTTGTGGGTCTTAAAAAGACTGGTGATGGAACAACTTCAAAATTTACACTTCAATCAATTGCCAATATGTTAAAAGCTATGAATATAGATATGGAGTCTGTTGATATTAAATCAAAAAATGTTGCAGCAGTTGTTGTAACAGCAGAACTTGCTCCATTTTCAAGACATGGAGATAAATTTAATATAACTGTTTCATCAATTGGTGATGCAAAATCCTTAGAGGGCGGCACACTTCTTATGACTCCTTTAAAAGGGGTTGATGGAAAAATTTATGCTCTCGCACAAGGTGCAGTAAGTATAGGTGGACGAAATATAAAGGGTTCTGGAGTGGATTCACATCCAACAGCAGGACTTATATATAATGGAGGCTTAGTAGAAAGAGAAATTATTATAGATTTATACAATCAAAAATATGTAACACTCTCTTTAAAAGAGTCAAATTTTAAAAATAGTGTTTCTATTCAAAAAGCATTGAATTTACATTATAGTACTCAAGTAGCGGTTGCAATGGATTCTAGAACTATAAAATTAAAAAAACCAGAAAATAAAAGTATGATAGAGTTTTTAGCAGAGATCCAAGATATAGAGATTCAATATACAGTAAAAAATAGAATAGTCATAAATGAAAGAACAGGAACTATAATCTCTGGTGTAGGGATTAAAATAAAACCAATAATTATGACTCATGGTGATATAACAATAAAAATTACAGAGCAAGATGAATTAAGTAGGCCTAGCGGCTCACAAGTAGTAGATGAAAATATGATTATAGGATTAAATGAAAATGAATTATATACAAAAAAAGGAACCACAACAGTTGCTAATTTGGTTCGTTCACTTCATAAAATGGGGGCTACACCAAAAGATGTAATCTCAATTTTAGAAGCAATGAAGAGTGCTGGTAGTATCTCTGCAGAATTAAAATTAATTTAAACAAGGAAAATTAAATCTTGCCAATAGGCAAAGATCTAGTGATTAAATAAAAACTGAACTTTAGTTGATGGTGTATTCAGATTTTATGAAATATAGGAGGGAAAAATAATGTACGGCTCTAATTCAATTAATATACAAGCTCAGTTTGTGTCTCAACAACATAATATTCCAAAAATTGATGCCATAGATGATAATATTGAGTTAAGAAAGCAAACAGATGCTTTTGAATCAGTAATATTAAAAATGCTAATGGATAATGCTATGAAAGATGATAAAAATATTTTTTCACAACAGAATGATCCAGGTGATAAAATATACAAATCGATGTATAGAGAAGAATTAGCAAAGGCAAGTGCTGGCGGATTTGGGTTCTCTCAAATGCTTTATGATTATTTAAGTCAAAAATAGTAAATGAGGCTTTATAAAGTAAAAAATTTCTTTAGAGAAAAATTAATATTTTCTGTTTTATGTCGATATAGTTGTATAGGTTAAAACTGATTTACATAAGAGAAAAGGAATAATGATGATTTCACAAATCAATAATGCGTCTATTAAAAGTACATATACTAATAGTCTCGCTGAAAATAAAGAAGTTTCACAAAAGTCTAGTGTTACTAAGCAAGGTGATACAAGTAAGGTTGAGCAGATTAAAGAAGCTCTTGAATCTGGAGAATATAAAATCAACATAGAAGCTCTTTCTAAAAAAATAGCTGAAGAGTTGATGTAGGTTATAAATAAAGTTAAGGATGAAATTATGCTATCTTATCATTTACAAAGTGCTCTAAGCGATTTAAGAGATTTAATAAAAATTACAGAGTCAGACGTAGAAGATATAAAAGTGGCTAAAAATGATCCTCAATTTGAAAGACTTGCTCTTAAAGAGGAAAAACTAAAAAGTTTTGAATCTAAAAAAGCGATGATAGATCACGAGATTTCCTCACTTATGAGTGCTAATCCAGATTTAGATTTGCCCTTACTTTTAAATAAAGAACAACATAATTATTTAGATCAATTAAAAGAAGAATTATCAAATCTTCGAGATGTTAATAAAAAATATGCAAGATTAGTTTTAACAGTTAGTAATTTATACAATTCTTTTTTAGAGAAATTAGTTCCTACGGAGATGCAAGGTTATAAAAAAGTTGCATCTAAGGATCCATCTATTTTGGAAGTAAGAGTGTAGTATGGCTTCTATATTTAACACATTAAATATTGGATATAGTGGACTTGTCGCGGCACAAGCAGGTGTGAGTACAGCCAGTCATAATATAACTAATGCTGAAAGTGAAGGCTATACAAGGCAAAGAGTTGTTACAGCGGCTGCAACACCAATATTTTCAAAACCTGGCAATATTGGTAATGGTGCGGTAATTACAGATATTGCAAGAATTTTTGATAATTTTGTATATGATAGATACACTGCTCTCTCAGCTGATAAAGAATATTCAGATTTTATGGAAAATACATTAAATGAATTATCAACATATTTTCCAGAAATAGATGAAGTTGGAATTAAAGCTGATTTAAAAGAATACTATACGATGTGGCAAAGTTTTTCTGATAATCCTGATAATAATTCAATAAAATTAGCACTTGCAAAGCAAACAGAAATATTGTCGCAAAGTTTAGCAAATACTCAAAGTAAAATAGTAGATCTTCAGGCAACAATAAATAATCAATTATTAGTAAATGTCAATGAAATTAATTCACTTGCAAAAGAATTAGCAAATTTAAATGTATCTATAGAGTTAGCAGAAGCAGGAGATGGATTTACAGCAAGTGATTTAAGAGATAAAAGAAATTTAATAGAAAAAGACTTAGCTAGACTTATTGGTGCTGAATCACATGTTGGGAACATTACTTCAAACATAGGAATAAACAGTTCTTCAAATATTGCAACTGAGAGTTATACACTTAGTGTAGGGGGTTTTAATATTGTTGATGGTTCTTCATATCATCCTATACATATTAGTAATGAAAAAAATGCAAATGGTTTTTATGAATTATCATATGAGAGACAAGATGGGGTATTAATCCCTATGGATGAAAGTATAAATAATGGTAGAGTTGGTGCTATTTTAGAGTTACGTGGTGGTAAAATTGATGATACAACGGGTATTCCTTCTACTGGAGTACTCCAAAATGTTATAACTCAAATGGATTCATTTGCGTCAACATTAATTGAATCAACAAATAATCTTTATGCAGCAGGTTCAACTACAAGAATGGAGTCAAATACATTAAATATTAATGCAACAGATTCTATACTATCATCTTCGTTAAATATAAAAGCTGGTGCGTTTGATATAGTAATTTATGATATTGATGGAAATATTACAGCAAGAAGAACAATCGATATTAATAGTGCTACAACAATGACTGGTATAGCAGGCTCAAACTCTATTGAGGGACAACTTGCAATTTCTAGTGATGATAATAGTGATGGAAATGCTACAAATGATATAGATGATTTTTTACAATTTAATTGGGCATCTTATAGTACAGGAGGTAGTGGACTTGAATTTGTTATGGATTCAGCTGCTGCTGCAAAAGGGTATAGATTTTCAATAGAAGACAATTTAAAAACATCTGATTTTAATTCAGGATCAAATTTTGCAGGTGCACTTGGTTTAAGTAGATTTTTTGATGGTGACAATGCTCAAAATATAAATTTGAACTTTAATTTAAGAGATAACCCAACAAAGATTACAGCTGGAACTGCTCCTATAACAGGAGATAATACACTCTCTTTCAGTATGATTCAACAACAATTTGAGAAATATGAATTTGCTGTAGGAAATGTTAAGTACGAGACTACAATGTATGGAATGTTTGATGTTATAGCAACTAATGTTGGTATAACAACAAATCAAGCAATTTTAAATAATCAAACTGTAACAGCTCAATTTAATGCTACAGAGCTAGAGTACTCTTCTGTTTCTAAGGTAAGTATTGATGAAGAACTTACCAATCTTATTAAATATCAAACGGCGTATGGAGCCGCTTCTAAGATTATAACTACAATTGACCAAATGATGCAAACACTTCTTGGAATTAAGCAATAGCTAAGAATATGCCTAAGTTTAGTATATTTATACTCATATTTATTTTTTCATTTTCATTTTTTGGTTCTTTTTTTTATTCAATAGATGCATACTCACTTCAAAGTGCAAAAATACTACTTTCTCCTTCAATTGAACACCTACTTGGTACGGATAGATTGGGTAGAGACATACTCGCTAGATTAATGGAGGGTGGTAAAATCTCACTTATCATTGGTGTTGGAAGTGCATTTATTGCCTCAATAATAGGATTGATTTTAGGTTCTATGGCTGGATATTTTCGAGGAAACACCGATAAAGCTTTTATAATCACAGTAGATCTTTTTTTAACATTTCCAACATTTTTTCTTCTTTTAGCACTTGTAAGTTATGTAAATGCTTCTGCCTGGGTTTTAATTGTTGTTATTTCTATTACAGGTTGGATGACAACCGCTCGCTTAATCCGTTCAGAGAGTTTTCAAATCACATCACAACCATATATAAAGATATTAAATATTGCAAAAGTGAGTAGGTTAAAAATTCTTTTTAAATATTATGCACCTATTTTAGCTCCTATTTATTTTGTTAGTTTTACTTTTGGAGTTGGTGGAGCTATTTTAGCTGAATCAGGTCTTAGTTTTTTAGGTCTTGGGATTGTTGCACCACAAATAAGTTGGGGTACAATTTTAAGTGGTGGAAAAGAAGTTATAGAGATTGCATGGTGGGTTAGTTTTTTCCCAGGGTTGATGATATTTTTAATTACATTTTCTTTAATTAATATCTCAAATTATCTGCAACAATTAACAAATCAAAAACAGATTCAAAATTAAGGAACTTAGTGATGCAACAAAAAAAGATAGGATATTACTTTATAGTTATGGCAAGTGTAGTTATTGTTTTAGCTGGTGCTAAGGTTGCTTCAGAGATTATAGTTCCTTTTCTTTTATCTCTTTTTATAGCAATTATTCTATCCCCTTCGTATAATTTTTTTAATAAAAAAGGATTACCTAATTTTCTGTCTTTAACTATAGTTATTATAATATTTATAGTTTTTATTTTGTTAGTTGCGAAACTAATTGGCTCTTCAGCACAAGAGTTTAGCTCAAATATAGATTTTTATAATCAACAGCTTATAAGTATTTTTACCACTTTTACAGCTTATGTTACAAAGATAGGTATAGAAATTCCTTTTGAGGATATATCAAATATCATAAATATAAAGCAAATTATGAATTTTTCTACAACCCTGATTAAAAGTATAGGTTCTTTACTTGCAAATGGTTTTGTAATACTTTTAACTGTTATATTTATGATATTGGAGTCAAAATATTTTATAAAAAAATTAGAATATGTAAGTCTTAAATCATTATCTGTAAGTCATGCAGGTGAGATAATGAATCAAATTAAAGAGTATATGGTTTTAAAAGCTCTGATATCTCTGTTAACTGGTTTTATTATATGGATAGTCTTAACTTTAGTAGGAACAGATTATGCATTTTTATGGGCAACATTGGCATTTTTATTAAATTTTATTCCAAATATAGGTTCAATTATAGCCGCTGTACCAGCTGTGCTTTTAACACTTATTCAGTTAGGTGGTATGAGTGCTTTAATAGTTGGGATAACATATATGATAGTAAATATTGTAATAGGTTCAATAATAGAGCCAAAGATTATGGGAAAAGGTTTGGGATTATCAACATTAGTGGTATTTTTATCATTAATTTTTTGGGGTTGGTTATTTGGAATGATTGGAATGTTACTCTCAATCCCACTTACTATAATGGCAAAAATAATTTTTAATGCAAATGAGAATACAAAATGGATTGCTGTATTTCTTGGAACAGGGGAAAGCCTTTCTAATTCAAAGAAACTAAATATACAATAAGTGAGATAAAAGAGCAAACTAGATATACTTCTCTCATATTTATGTAGGATAACTTATGATTTTAATGGTAGATAATTATGATAGCTTCACTTATAATATTGTTCAGTACTGTAGAGAACTAGGTGCCGATTTAAAAATTATTAGAAATGATGAGATGAGTATAAATGAAATAGAAGCTCTAGGACCAGAAAAAATAATTATCTCTCCTGGCCCAGCATCTCCAGATGAAGCAGGAATTACTTTAGAAGTGATAGAGTATTTTAAAGATAAATTACCAATTTTAGGTATTTGTTTAGGACACCAAAGTATAGCTCAAGTTTTTGGAGCTGATATAATAAGAGCCACAAATATGATGCATGGTAAAACTTCTATTATGAAACAAAGTGAAGATTGTGTTATATTTAAAAATATACCACAGGAGTTTATAGCAACAAGATATCACTCACTTATAGTAGATAAAAACTCACTTCCAAGTACTATAGAAGCAACTGCTTATAGTACAGATGACGATGAGATAATGGCATTAAAAATTAAAGATAAAGAGATATATGGTGTTCAGTTTCACCCTGAATCAATTATGAGTCAATATGGACATAAAATGATAGGAAATTTTTTAGAGATATGAATTATAGATACATCTTATTCTTTATTTTAGGATTAGATGCACTTATTCTAATTATACAAACTGGGGAGTTATCTATCTCATACTATGAAGCATCTTTGCTTTATGGAGATTTTTCACCTTTACAATCTATTATAAAGTTATCTATATATATTTTTGGACAAAATGATTTTGCTCTTAGATTCCCAATGATATTTTTTCATGTTATGAGTGTTTTACTTTTATTTAAAATATCTGAAAAATATTTAAAATCTCAAAGAAATAGAGCTTGGCTTATATTAGTTTTTATTTTATTACCTGGAGTTATGAGCTCAGCTCTTATTGTTCATAGTGCCGGATTTATTCTTTTTGGATTACTATTATATGTATATATATATGAAAATTATTCACATAAATACTTGTATCCATTATTGATTATTTATTTATTGGTTAATGAAGGTTTTATATATCTATTTTTAGCTTTAAGTATTTTTGCATTATATAAAAAAGAAAAAGTTTTTTTTATATTTAACTTAGTTTTATTTTTAATATCACTTATGCTTTATGGCATAGATACTCACGGATCACCAAAGGGATATTTTATAGATTCTATTGGTATATATGCGGCAATATTTACACCAATAATATTTATATATCTGTTTTATGTGCTTTATAGAAGATATTTAACAAAAGATTTTGATATATTATGGTTTATAGCTACTGTTGCTTTTGTCTTCTCACTTCTTTTATCATTTAGACAAAGAGTGAATTTAGAGTATTTTGCTCCATATTTAATGTTAGCCCTTCCATTGATGGCACAAACTTTTGAGCATTCATATAGAGTACGATTAAATCAATTTAAAAAAAGATATAGACTAATATTTATAGTCTCACTTTCTTTATTATTTATAAATAGTTCTGTTATCTTTTTTAATCAATATCTTTATTTAATAATTGAAAAACCAAAAAGGCATTTTTCGTATAAGATGCATGTTGCTAAAGAGTTGGCAGCTAAATTAAAAGAAAAAAATATAACATGTGTAAAAACTGATAAAAAAATGTCAATAAGATTAAAGTATTATGGTGTAACTAAATGTAACAAATATCTACTGCAAAAGAATCAATTAAATACTGATAATAACAATAATGTAACAATAAGTTACAAAAATAGAGTTGTTTATTCTGCTCGTGTTACAAAGTTAAACAAAAATTAAATCTATTTGATTTTTGAGTGTGTTAAACAGTATTAAATTAATTAAGATACGATATAATTTCGTAAATTAATACACAGGGAGTTGCAAATGGCTCAAAAAGCGATTAGAGAATTTGACGCAAAATCAATTTTAGCAAAACATTGGGATAAGTATTTTCCAGACTTTACTTATGCTTATGAAACTGTAATGGTTCAAAATGGATCAGAATTAAAGGAAGCTGCAAAAGACAAGACGTGGTTAAAAGATAAATCACTTGTCGCTAAACCAGATATGTTATTTGGAAAACGTGGTAAAAATGATTTAGTACTTTTTAGAGATAAAAAGCCAGGTGATGTTTCTTTAGAGAAAGCTGCTAGTTGGATTGATGATAAGTCGTCTTCTAAGCAATCAGTTTATTTTTCATTTGATGGCGATACTCCAACAGGTGATGCAAGTGTAGACATGCTTACTCACTTTATTGTTGAGCCATTTACTCCACATAAACAAGAAGAAGAATATTATATTTCTGCAACTTGTGTTGGTGATGATGACATGCTTTATATGTCTGCTGAGGGTGGAATGGAAGTTGAAGAAGGTTGGGATGAAAAAGTTACTGAAGTAGCATTCAAAATTACTGATACTGAAGCTGCTATTGCTAAAAAAATTAAAGCAAATATTCCTAAAGATGTAGCTAAAGCTGATAAAGATGCTTTTGGAGAATTTGCAATTGGTTTCTTTAAAGCATACAGAGAGCTAAATTTTGCATATTTAGAGATTAATCCATTTGTAATGCAAGGTAAAAAGATAGAGCTTTTAGACATGGTTGCAAAACTTGATGATACCGCTGGTTTTATGATGGTTGATGAGTGGGGTTCTGTTGAGTACCCTACTGCTTTTGGAATGGAAGCTAAATCTCCAGAAGTTATTGCAGTTGAAGAAGCTGATGCTAAAACTGGTGCTTCACTAAAGCTTACATTACTTAAACCAGAAGCTAGAATCTGGACCATGGTTGCTGGTGGTGGTGCTTCAGTTGTTTATGCTGATACTATTGCTGATATGGCAGGCATTGAAGATCTTGCTAACTATGGTGAGTATTCTGGTGGTCCAACTACTGGTGAGACTAAATTTTACGCTGAAACTCTACTTGACTTAATGACAAGAGAAAAAGATCCTAGTGGTCGTGGTAAAGTTATGATTATTGGTGGAGCTATTGCAAACTTTACAGATGTTGCTAAAACATTTACAGGTATTATTCAAGCATTTGAGATATATGCTGATAAAATGAAAGAAATTGATCTTAAAATTTATGTTCGCCGTGGTGGACCTAACTATGAAAAAGGTCTTAAAGATATCAAAGAAGCTGCAGATAGATTAGGTTTATATATTGAAGTTTATGGGCCAGAAACACATGTTACTGACATCGTTCGTATGGCATTAGAGAAGTAAGGGGAAAAGATGGCACAACAATTATTTACTAGAGATACACAAGCAATTTTTTGGAATAACAACAAAACTGCAATCCAAAGAATGCTTGACTATGACTATACGATTAAAAGAGAAACACCATCAGTTGCAGCAATTGTAGCTCCAACAAGTGGAAATAAGTTTGAAAAATTCTTTTTTGGACCAGATGAAGTGATGATTCCACTTTTTAAAACTACTGCAGATGCTAAAGCTGCTCAGCCTCAAGCTGATGCTCTTTTAAACTTTGCTTCTTTTAGAACTGCTTATGATGTAACTATGGAAGCTTTAAACCTTGGTGGTTTTAAATCAATTATGATTACAGCAGAGGGAATTCCTGAAAGACTTGCTCGTGGTATGAATGAGTTTGCAAGATCAAAAGGTGTTATTGTAATTGGACCAGCTACTGTTGGTGCTATTACTCCTGGTGCATTTAAAATTGCAAACATTGGTGGAACAATTGAAAATATTGTAAATTCTAAACTACATCGTGCAGGTTCTTGTGGATTAGTTACTCGTTCAGGTGGTTTATTTAACGAGCTATCAAATATTATCTCTATCAATGCTGATGGTATTGCTGAGGGTGTTGCAATTGGTGGAGACAGATTCGTTGGATCTGTTTTTATTGATAACCTTCTTAGAATGGAACAAAATCCTAATGTAAAGTACATGTTACTATTAGGTGAAGTTGGTGGAGTTGAAGAGTATAAAGTTATCGAAGCTATAAAAGCTGGTAAATTAACTAAACCAATTATTGCATGGTGTATTGGTACAATTGCTAAGTATTATGATTCTGGTGTTCAGTTTGGTCATGCAGGTGCATCTGCAAATGATGAGAGAGAAACAGCTGATGCTAAAAATGCAGCAATGAGAAAAGCTGGAATTCATGTTCCAGGTTCATTTAATGATATTCCTGAAATTATTTCTGCTGTTTATCATGATTTACATGCTCAAGGTATTATTAAAGATATTAAAGAGCCACATATGAACATTTGCCCTAAAATTAGAAGAAGTAAAGAGTTTATTTGTACCATCTCTGATGATAGAGGTGAT
The DNA here is from genome assembly GCA_021648465.1 of Sulfurimonas sp. Lineage (GTDB taxonomy): Bacteria > Campylobacterota > Campylobacteria > Campylobacterales > Sulfurimonadaceae > Sulfurimonas. The sequence continues at coordinate 29,348 of JAKISR010000022.1, forward strand.
GAAGCTACATATGCAGGTTTTCCAATCTCTTCTGTTGCTACTCCTGATACTGGCAAAGGTATTGGCGATGTTATTTCACTTCTATGGTTCAAAAAGCAATATCCAAAATGGGCAACTGATTTTATTGAAACAGTATTAAAAACTGTTGCTGATCATGGTCCTGCTGTAAGTGGAGCTCACAATGCAAAAGTAACTGCTCGTGCTGGAAAATCAGTTGTTGAATCTCTTGTAACCGGTTTATTAACAATTGGTCCAAGATTTGGAGGTGCTATTGATGGTGCTGCTAAATATTTCAAATATGCAGACGATAATGGCCTAGACCCAAAAGCTTTCTTAAAATATATGAAAGGTGAGGGTGTTCCAATTCCAGGAATTGGTCATCGTATCAAATCACTTAAAAATCCAGATTTAAGAGTTACGGGACTTATGAACTATGCAACTGAGCATTTCCCATCAACTCCACTTCTTGATTATGCAAGAACTGTTGAGCAATTAACAACATCTAAAAAAGAGAATTTAATTCTTAATGTTGATGGTACAATTGGCATCTTGATGGTAGATATGTGGAGAGCATTAGGTTACTCAGAAAAAGAGATAAATGAATTTATTGAATCTGGTACTCTAAATGCATTTTTTATAGTTGGCCGTTCAATAGGTTTCATCGGTCATGTACTTGATGAAAAACGCCTTGCAATGCCAATGTATAGACATCCAATGGATGATATTCTTTATGATGTTCCTGTAGCTGAGAAGATATAACTATTTTTTTGAATTTAAGAAGACTATTCTTCTTAAATTCTCCTTTCTTTTACAAATAACCCTTTACCTCAATAATTCCATACCGAATTAGACAACAAGCCAACTTGCTCTATAATTAGGTATTTATAAGCGAAAAAGTCACATTCAATGTTTTCACCCAACGGGTGTAACTTTTTCAAAAACGAGAGATAATTATAGTGCAAACAACATTAAATTTCGACTTAATTAAAAAACAATGGAGTCAAAAATATGTAACAAATAATTTATAGCCTAATTAGGTGCCTCTGGATTTAAAAAAAGATGTGCTTTTTATAAATTTAGAGATGTGGAAATGTTATGGAATTATTTGGGTTTAATAATATTTTTTATTTTCACTTCTTTTTGGATATACTTATAAAACAAACTTATTTGATTGGACTTGTATGAAAAAAGCGTTTACTATGCTAGAACTTGTTTTTGTTATTGTTGTTATTGGTATTTTAGCAGCTACGATAATACCAAACACAAGAACAAACCCACTTCAAGAAGCAGCTCTTCAAATAGTATCAGATATACAATATACACAACATTTGGCTATGGTTGATGATAGATACGACGCAAATAATTTACATTCAACATTAAATATACCAATATGGTATAGAGAAAGATGGCAAATTCTTTTTAGCGCTAATGGAGGTTCTGGCAATGTAATGGGTTATACGATTTTTTCAGATACTGCAGGAGATAGTGCAGGTAACCCAGATGCAACAGAAATTGCACAAAATCCTTCTAATTCAAGTGAATTAATGACAGGTGGTATTAATTCACTTGATGTTACTTTGGATATTGATAATGCTGGTTTTGTTGGTATGAATAAATTAAATCTTGAAAGATCTTATGGTGTTGATGTAGAATTTGATAACACATGTAGAAATACAGGAAGTAGAAGAATAGCATTCGATCATATAGGAAGACCAATAAAAGGTAATTTGACTTCAAATTTAAATGCATACGATGACAATGATTTAATAGAAGTTGATTGTGATATAACGTTAACACATGTAACTGGAGACACACTTTTAATTAGAGTTCATAGAGAAACAGGGTATGTTTGTATATTAGATGCAGGCAATTGTATATAATATAATTCAAAAATATTTTATAAATAAAAACTTTTCAAATTCTTCAAAAAAATCATTGACAACAAAGCAAGATTTCTCTATAATTCCCATCCACAAACAGACACTAGTTTAAAGATTAGAGTAGAGGTACTTCGAGTTGAGGTAATTAATATGTTTGAGATCATTGAAAACTAAGCAAGTAAATAGACGATAAGACTAACAATTAAGTTAGGTTTAAAAGTCAATAAGAAAGTTTACTTAGAAATAACTAATAAAACAACAACCGTCTATTCTATTTTGGTCTATAGCAATATAGATACCCAAATAGTAATAGATACTATACAAAAACAAGGAGACCGCTTTTAGCGTAAGCTAAAATGTTTCTTTAGAAAAAGTCCACTAACCGTTCACGCAGTTAGTGGCAAACAAAGCCAATGATTTTATAATCTTGGGCAAAAGATCAGTAATGCACAGTAATGTGTTCTTTACATGATGAGGAATCTACTTGAACTAAATTTTGAAACTACTTGTTAGTTTCTAGCTTTAGTGATAGGAATTGAAGAGGGACTAGTCCCTCTTCAAGGAGACCAACAATTATGGAGAGTTTGATCCTGGCTCAGAGTGAACGCTGGCGGCGTGCTTAACACATGCAAGTCGAACGGTAACAGAGAAGAGCTTGCTTTTCTGCTGACGAGTGGCGCACGGGTGAGTAATATATAGTTAATGTGCCTTCAAGACCGGGATAGCCATTGGAAACGATGATTAATACTGGATATACCTTCTTAACATAAGTTAAGTTGGGAAACGTTTTTTTGCTTGAAGATCAGACTATATCCCATCAGTTAGTTGGTAGTGTAAGAGACTACCAAGGCAATGACGGGTAGCGGGTTTGAGAGGATGATCCGCCACACTGGTACTGAGACACGGACCAGACTCCTACGGGAGGCAGCAGTGAGGAATATTGCACAATGGAGGGAACTCTGATGCAGCA
>JAKISR010000023.1 GCA_021648465.1 Sulfurimonas sp.
GCTCCATTCCGAACCCAGAAGCTAAGCCTCTCATCGCTGATAATACTCGTCCTTTCAGGGCTGGAAATGTAGGTCGCTGCCTAGTTGGTCATTTTTACTTCGAATTTATCTCTAATAACACTACTCACATATTTAATATATGCTTCGCACTGTTCTTATTTTTCCAAATCAAAAACTAATCTTTAAAATGCTATTATTTTATATATTATAATTTAGGCTATTAATAATGAAAAACTATATTAAAGATCAAATTAAAAAATCATACGAAACCAAACAAACAATTTATAAAGATGAAGAACTTTTAAATAGAATTGAGCAAGTATCTAGACTTTGTGTAAAGTTATATAAAGGTAATAATAAAACTATATTAGCTGGAAATGGTGGCAGTGCTGCTGATGCTCAACATATTGCAGCTGAGTTAGTTGGAAGATATGGCTTTGATAGAGCATCTCTTCCTTCACTGGCTTTAACTACTGATACCTCATGTCTTACAGCTATTGGAAATGATTATGGGTATGATAAAGTTTTTTCTCGTCAATTAGAAGGGATGGGACAGAGTGGAGATATTTTTATAGGAATTTCAACTTCTGGTAATTCACAAAATATTATAAATGCTTTTAAAAGTGCAAAAGAAAAAAATATTATTACTGTTGCTTTAGTTGGCAAAGATGGTGGGGAGATGGCAAGATTAGCAGATATTGCTTTAATTATTCCATCAAATTCTACACCAAGAATACAGGAATCTCATATATTAATTGGACATATAATATGTGATATTATTGAAAAAGAGATATTTGCTGATGGAGTTAGTTAAGTTGATATGAATAAAGCTCTTTTTTTAGATCGTGATGGTGTTATAAATAAAGATATTAATTATCTTTTTAAAATAAAAGACTTCATATTTATTGATGGTATATTTGAGCTTTGTAAACATTATCAAAACTTAGGGTATATTATAATTATAGTTACAAATCAATCAGGAATAGATAGAGGTTATTATAGTAAATCTGATTTTGATATTCTTACTAAATGGATGATTGAAGAGTTTAAAAGAAATGATATTGAAATTAAAAAAGTTTATTTTTGTCCTCATCATCCTGATATTTATGGTGAATGTAATTGTAGAAAACCAAAACCTGGAATGATTTTTCAAGCTCAAAAAGAATTTGATATAGATTTAAAAAACTCTATAATTGTTGGTGATAAAGAAAAAGACATAGAAGCAGGTATAAATGCTGGATTAAAAGAGTGGTATCTCTTTAATGAAAAGAGTATAATTTTAAAATCTAAAGCTAAAAAAATAGTTATAAAATTAGAGGATATTTACAGTGCTAATATTAAATAGTGGTGGTACATTTAATAAAAGATATAATTCATTAACTGGAGACATGGAAATTCCATATGATAATTTTGCAGTAGAGACAATATTAAAAAGTGTTGATTCTAAATATGATTTAGCTGGAGTTATATATAAAGATTCTTTAGATATGACTACAGAAGATAGAAAAATACTAACAAACATAATAATGAAATCAAGTGATGATACATTTATAATTGTACATGGAACTGATACTATACACCAGAGTGCAGAATTTTTAGCTGAAGTATTTAATGATAGAAAAATTATACTTGTTGGTGCAATGAATCCATTTGAAATTGATCAAGTTGAAGCAAGTTTAAATCTAGGAATAGCAATTGGATATGCTAGAGCTACTACTAAGTTTGGAGTTTATATTTGCATGAATGGTTTTGTTGAATTTTGGGATAATATAAAAAAAAATAAAAAATTAGGAAAATTTGAAATTGACAAATAAATTTTTTTGTTCTCACTGTCATTTAAAATTTGATGAATTGGTAATGATTAAAGATAATGAGTATTTTTTTTGTTGTAAGGGGTGTCAAGGAGTTTTTAATCTTTTAAATGATGAAGGATTAGAGAGTTTTTATGAAAAATCAGGAAATATTGTACTTAAACCACCTTCACAAAGTTTTGAAAATTCTTCAAGTTTTAATAGTGAATCTTATTATGAGAAATTTGTAAAAATTAATAACGAAGGATTTAGTGAAGTCTCATTAATAATAGAGGGAATACACTGTTCTGCATGCATATGGTTAAATGAAAAAGCTCTACATAAATTGGATGGAGTGGTAGAAGTTAATATTAATTTTACAAATAATAAAGCAACTATAATTTGGGCAGATCATATTGTAAAGCTCTCTGCTATTATCGATATGATTCGCTCAGTTGGTTATAACGCTTTTGCGTATGATGCAACGCTACAAGAAGTACATGCTAATAAAGAAAGAAAATCATACTATTTAAAAATGGCTGTTGCAATTTTTGCATCTATGAATATAATGTGGATAGCTGTCGCACAGTATGCTGGGTATTTTACTGGAATAACTCAAGAAATAAAAACTATACTAAACATAGCAGAGGGAATTCTTGCTACTCCTGTACTTTTTTTTAGTGGTTGGGTTTTTTTTAGAGGCGCATATTATGGGTTAAAAACTAAAGTTGTAAATATGGATTTACTAGTTGCAACAGGAGCACTTTTAACTTATCTTTACTCTATATATATAACTATTTTAGAGCAAGGTGAAGCGTATTTTGACTCCGTAAGTATGATAATCACTTTTGTACTTATAGGAAAATTTTTAGAGATACTTAGTAAAAAGAATGCTGCTGATACCCTTGATATAATAACAAAAGGTATACCAAGTGAGGTTAAAATTATTCAAAATACTAAAGTGGTAACATGTAAAGTAGATGATGTTACAAAAGGAGATATAGTTGTTGTCTCTAGTGGTGAAAAAATTTTATTTGATGGTGAGATAATTAAGGGAAATGGTTCATTTAATGAATCAAACTTAACAGGGGAAAGTGAGCCTGTGTATAAAAATATAGGGATGAATGTAGTGAGTGGTACACTTAGTATTGATGCAGATATTTACTTTAGAGCTAGTAAAGATTTTAAACATTCAACTTTATCAAATCTAGTTACTCTACTAGAGACTGCAATAAATAAAAAACCAAAAATTCAGCAAATGGCAAACAGGCTCTCTGAACACTTTTCATCAGCAATTTTAGCACTCTCTTTTATCACATTTATCGTATGGTGGTTATGGCCACATAGTTTTGAAATCTCATTTATGGTAGGTATATCTGTTATTATTATAGCTTGTCCATGTGCTTTAGCTTTAGCTACACCAGTAGCTACATTAGTTGGACTTGGATTAGGCGCATCAAGGGGAATAGTTTTTAAAGAAGCAGCTCAGTTAGAGAGTATGGCAAAAGCTGATACACTTGTTTTAGATAAAACAGGGACAATAACTGTTGGAAAACCTGAAATAATAGATGTAAATATTTATGAAGAGTTTGATAAAAACATTTTATACTCTTTAGTTAGTTTGTCTAAACATCCTGTTGCTGATGGAATTTCTAAGTATATTAAAAAAGAAGACAAATTTATATCTGATATAGTATTTGATGAATTTACTCAAATTCCAGCACAAGGTATAAAAGCAAAATATAAAGATTTAGAATTATTGGGTGGAAATGAAACATTATTAAATGAAAATTTTGTAGAAGTTAACTTTTCTAGTGAAAATACAGTTTTTTATTTTGTAATAAATAAAAAAATAGTAGCTATATATGAACTTAGAGATAAGATAAAAGCTGGTGCAAGTGAATTAATAAACTCTCTTAAAACAAGAGGTATTGAAAGTATAATGCTCACTGGTGATAATGCTAATGTTGCTAAGAAAATAGCAGACGAAGTTGGGATAGAGAAATATATTTTTGAGCAAACACCACAAAGTAAGGCTGAGTATATAAGTGAGCTTCATAAAGAAGGAAAAACAGTTGTTATGGTTGGTGATGGTGTAAATGATATTTTAGCTCTTGCACATGCTGATATAGGTATAGTAATGGGAAGTGGAAGTGATATAGCAGTTAATATTGGCGATGTTGTTCTTTTAGATGATTCATTAAAATCACTACATGATGCTTTTAAAATTTCTAATACAACTTTCTCTCTTATAAAACAGAATCTATTTATATCTTTAGCCTATAATGCTATAACAATTCCTTTAGCGATGGCTGGTTATATAATACCTTTAATTGCAGCAATCTCAATGAGTGTTAGTTCACTTTTAGTTGTTGGTAATTCACTAAGAATTCGTTATAGATGGAAGAGAGGATAAAAAATGAGTAGTTGGGTAATTGCTATGATGTTAGGCGTATCTATTTTTTTAGGTGCAATAGGACTGCTTGCTTTTCTTTGGGCTGTAAAAAATGGCCAATTTGATGATGAAAAAAAATTTTTAAATGCAACAAAATTTGATGGTGAAGATGAATTAAATGATGCTATAAAACAAGAACGAAAAAAAGAAGAGATAAAAAAGAATTACAGACCAGAGTAAAAAATTTTAGGTTGCTAAAAAAGATAAGTTGTCATAATGACAACTTATTTAATTTACTTACCTATTGTTTGTGCAAAAGCTTCTAGGTCAGCATCAGAGTATTTCGCAACTTGACCTTTCATAAGACCTTTCATAGCTCTACCGTATGTGCCATTTTTATAACCTATAAGTGAATCAGCAATTTCTTTATGAGTCATTTGAGAAACATCTAAACCTTTACCAAGAGCTTTTTTACTCCAGTCAGCTCCGTGACAACCAGTACAAGCAGCAGCGTTTACACCAGCCATTAAAGCTGTAGTTGCAGTTAAAGCAACAATTGACATAACAATTTTTTTCATTCTATTTACCTTTGATTTTAATTTCAAACAAATTATAGTGATTTTACTCTTAAATGAATATTAATAGATTATCTGATATTATTGTTATAAAACAATACATATAAATGGTAACAAATGCAATATATAAAAGACAATTTAAAAGAAAAAAATATACTAATAACAGGTGGCGCTGGCTTTATTGGCGCAAATCTGTCATTTTATTTTCAAGATAATCATCCAGAGGCAAAAGTTGTAATTCTTGATAGTTTTAGAAGTGATAAAAAGTTATCAAATGGTAACTTAAAAAGCTTTGGTCATTTTAAAAATCTGATAGGCTTTAGGGGAGAAATTATAAGTGGAGATATTAACGATAAAGAGTTGCTGCAAAATTTAAAAACTAATTATAAGTTTGATTATATTTTTCATCAAGCAGCAATTTCAGATACAACTGCACTTGAACAAGACTTAATGATAAAAACAAATGTGAATGCATATAAAGATTTGCTTGATTTAGCAATTGAGCATAATGCAAATATGATATATGCATCTTCTGCTGCTACATATGGTAATGTTTCTTCACCACAAACAGTAGGTAAAGAATCTCCTCAAAATGTTTATGGTTTTTCTAAACTAAGTATGGATAATTTAACAAAAGAGTATATTTTAAAAAGTGATATATCAATTGTAGGACTTAGGTACTTTAATGTATATGGACAAAGAGAATATTTTAAAAATACAACGGCTTCAATGGTTTTACAATTTGGACATCAGCTCTTATCTGGAAAAAATCCTCGTTTGTTTAAAGATAGTGATAAGATACTTCGTGATTTTATTTATATAGAAGACATTATACAAGCAAATATAAAAGCTATGAATACAAAAAAGAGTGGTGTTTATAATGTTGGAACGGCAAAGGCTAGAAGTTTTCAAGATATAGTAAATATTTTGCAAAAAGAGCTAGAAACAAATTTTAAATGTGAATATATAAAAAATCCATTTATTGGTTCTTATCAGTTTCATACAGAGGCAGATATATCTACAACTAAAGAGATTTTAGGATACGAACCAAGGTTTGAGCTAGAAGATGGAATTAAAGAGTATTGTAAATATATAAAAGAAATATATGAAGAGGAAGTTAAGTAGTGAAAATTTTAAAAAAATTAACTCCAAAAATTCTTGTTATTGGTGATTTAATGATAGATCACTATTTATGGGGTAGTTGTGAGAGAATTTCACCAGAAGCACCAGTTCAAGTAGTTGAAATTCAAAAAGAAACAACAGTTCTTGGTGGAGCTGGAAATGTTATAAATAATCTTAATACTCTTGGTGCATCCGTTAGCGTAAGTAGTGTGATTGGTAATGATGCAAATGGCATAGAATTACTAACGATGTTAAAAGATATAGGTGTAAATACTAAAGATATAATAATTCAAAAAGATAGAAAAACATCTAAAAAAAGTCGTGTTATTGCCATTTCACAACAAGTTCTTAGATACGATAACGAAAGTAAAGAAAATATAAAAAATTTATCTATTGATAATATAGTAAATTCTATATCTAATAATATTTCTGATTATGATGTTGTTATATTATCAGATTATGGCAAAGGTGTTTTAACAGATGAGTTGTGTCAAAAAATTATTATACTTTGTAATAAAAATAGTGTAAAGGTTTTAGTAGATCCAAAAGGTAGTGATTTTACTAAATATAAAGGTGCTTACCTTCTAACCCCAAATAAGAAAGAGGCTATTTTAGCAACAGGTATAGAAATTGATGATGAAAATAGCCTAAAAGAGGCTTTGTTAAAACTAAAAAAAGAATGTGATTTAGATATCTCACTTATTACACTCTCTGAAGATGGAATTGCAACATATGAAGATGAATTAAAGATATCTCCAACTGTTGCAAAAGAGGTTTTTGATGTAACAGGGGCAGGTGATACCGTTATTGCTTCAATTGCTTTTGCTTTAAGTGCTAAAAAAAGTATAGAGGATGCTGCCGCATTCTCGAACTTAGCTGCAGGAGTTGTTGTAGGTAAAATAGGCTCAGCTACAGTTACTCTTGATGAGATAGAAGAGTATGAAGCAAGTTTGCATAAAAGCAGTTCTGATGCACATATAAAAAATTTTAATGATATTGAAACTATAGTAAATCGCTATAGAAATATTGGTAAAAAAGTTGTTTTTACAAACGGTTGTTTTGATATCTTACATGTTGGACATGTGAAATATCTTCAAATTGCAAAAAGTTTTGGTGATGTTCTTATAGTTGGGCTAAATTCAGATGAATCAGTATTAAGACTTAAGGGTCCAACTCGTCCTATTAATATTGCAGAAGATAGAGCATATCTTTTAGCAGCACTCGAAGCTGTTGATTTTGTAGTGCCTTTTGAGCAAGACACTCCACATGAGCTTATAAAAATGATAAAACCAGATACTTTAGTAAAAGGTGGCGATTATGAGGGTAAAAAAGTTATTGGAAGTGAGTTTTCTGGTGAGCTTAGATTAGTTGATTTTGTTGATGGAAAAAGTACAACGAAAACTATACAAAAAATAAAAGCAGGTTAGGAATTTAACTCTTTAGCCACCTTGGTCACTTCATCACTTGTAATTTTATTCATGCAATCATGATGTCCTAAGGGGCAAACTCTTTTTACACAGGGTGAACATTCTAAATTAAGTCTTACTATTTTGCCTTTTGGATTTTCCCAAGGGTAAGTTTGTTTGAATTCAGTTGGTCCAATAACTGCAACTGTTGGCGTTTGATATGCAGCAGCGATATGCATAGGCCCACTATCATTACAAAGCATAAGTGAGCAACCTGCAATATTTGCACATAGCTCTTTTACATCTGTTTCTCCAGCTAAGTTGACATAGTTTTTAACACCAAGTGAGATTAATTTTTGCTCTATCTCGTTTGCTATATCTATCTCATTTGGAGCACCTAAAATTACAATATCATATTTATCACTGAGATTTGCTCCAACTTGAGCAAATCGTTCTGGATACCATTGTTTTGCACCACCAAAAGCTGCTCCACCATTAATACCTAAAGTTGGTTTATCAAATTTTATTGCTTGGATATAAAGTTTGCTAGGTGGAGTTTGTTCGTCCCAATCATTGACATTTGTCATTGCAAGCTTTGCATAAGTTCTAGCTAGATGCTGTGCATATATATCTATCTTTGGAGTGTGTGAAAGTAAGAACATAGAATGCCAAGTTTTTTGTGCTAAACATACAACTGTTCCAGTAAATCTTAAAAGTAAACTAGAGTGAATCTGTTTTCTAAATGTAAGTGCTAAGTTGAATTTACCAAGTTTTTTTGCAAGTTTATAAGTAGCAAATAACCTACTTGATGATTTTTTAGTCTCATCTACAATAGCTTTTTCACATAATGGATGATATTTAATAGCTTGGATTGAAACATAACTTCCAACAAAAGTGAATTTTGCATTTGGATGATATTTTGCTAAAAGCTCTATTGCGGGGGTTGCCATTACTGTATCACCTAGCCAATTTGGCAAAATTATTAATATTCGCATTTTTTTCCTTATAGGCAGTTCACTTTAAGTGGTACAGCTTTTTTTATAAATATATATATAGGTGAAGAACCAATATTTAGAGTTTCATCTTTTATTTTTACCCCATCACGTGAATAACTCTCAAAAAAATCTTCATTTTTTAATGTGGTTGGTTTTAATGTCCAGTGAATTTGTAAAACTCTATCATTTACTAAACATTGTAATATATAATAATCTCTATTAATATCAAGTCTTAAAAATTGTGCATCTTTTAAATTTTCAACCATAAATTTATAAGTTTGATATGCTGGGTATATTTTTATACCATTACGGTTGTCAATCAAACCATATCCTGGAGCGATAAGTTGATGCCAAGAAACACTATCAACTTGTTGTGAAGCAAATGAGAGCAGATGGTATCTAAGCATAAAATCAGCATATAACTCCTCATTTACACATTCATGCTCACTTGTTGGTGCATATGGCGCCGTGTTGCTAATGGGCCAATTTGTTTCAGTTATATGAATCTTTTGTTTAACTTTTCGTGAAATCCATGTCATAGTACTAAGTAATGCAATTTTATCTGAAAGATTAAATCCCATTTGCATATTTTCAGGGGCACCTCTTCTATCTACATAAAGTAGTGCAGAGATTCCATCATATTTATATTTAAAAAAATTAAAAAGAGTATGTGAAGTGAAGTGATACTCAAAATCTATAACTCCGCTACCAATAAGTTTAATATTTGGAAACATTTGTATTTTTAAATCGTAAGCTATCTTATAAAATTTATTATACTCATCAACACTAAAAAATCCCCATTTTGCTCTATTTATAGTTGAGCCTATCTCAAAAATATCCACATATTCACTTAGTTCGGTAAATATAAGTTCTAAATCTTTTTTAAATAAATCTAAATCCTCTATATGTTCTCTATCTTGAAGTATTTTTAGAGTTATTTTTTTATCATCACATTTTAAAATAAACTCTTTAAGATTATTAAGGGTATCCATCTCCCAAAGCTTTAAGCGAAGCAAAACTTTTTTAATTTTTAACTCTTTTAATAGCTCTAATGTTAGCTCACCTTCTCTTTGACAATCAACTCCTAAACAAAAAAACTCACTTGAGTTAATCTTTTTTCTTTTTACAAAAGGTGTTATAATAATGGAAAAAGGTAATATAATAATAGCAATAAAAAATGTTTTTAATAATGATACAAACTCATTTTTTCGCATCTTTTTTTTATAATTTTTATCTTTTAAGGGATATGGTTGGTCGGAATAGTTATCCCATATAAATGGTTCTTGCAATTATTTATACTCTCTTACTTAGTATTTTTAAAGTGGATTATATCCTTTTTAAGATAAAATCACTCACTTAAATATTAGGAAAATATATTGAACATCCTTGTAGTTAGAACTGATAAGCTTGGTGATTTTGTAACAGCACTTCCCACGATGAAAGTTTTAAAACAACATAATCCAAAAAATAAAATAATTGCTTGTGTAGCACCACTAAATAAAGTATTAGCAGATGTTTGTGATTTTATAGATGAAGTTATAGTTGATGATGGTTTATCAATGTTTACTTTTGTAAAAAAACTAAGAGATGCAAAAATAGATACTTCCATAACACTTTATTCAAATACTCGTGTAGCAATAGCTCAATTTTTAGCAAGAATTCCAATAAGAATAGCTCCAGCTACAAAAATAGCTCAGATTTTTTACAATAGAAGAATTATACAAAGAAGAAGTGAAGTTAAAATGGCTGAGTTTGAGTATAACTTAGAATTAACAAAAGTTTTATTTAATGATATCGATTTAACATACAAAAAACCTCTTTTAAGTTTTAGTGACACTGATAAAATTAAATATGTGTTTAATGCAAATAACAATATAGAAAAAGAGATAATAGCTTTTCATGTAGGCTTTGGTGGCTCTAGTGATGCAAACTGGACTTTAGATGAGTACGAGGTACTTATTCGTGAAGTTTTAAAGCAGGATAAGTATCAAGTAGTTTTAACATTTGGACCTGATGAAAAAGAGTTGTATGAAAAGATGCAAAATAGATTTTTTGGACAAAATATTGTCTTTTATCTTTCACTTGAAGGTTTAGTGTATTTTGCTAAACTTGTAAGTAATTTTAAACTTTTTGTAAGTACATCTACAGGTACTTATCATATAGCCTCACTTGTTGGCACACCAACAATGACATTTTTTGCAGACACTCTTTTTGCAAGCTCAAAAAGATGGAAAAGTGTAGGGGATATTAAAAATCAAAAGCATTATATGATTCCATTAGATGCTAAAAAAAGAGAAGAATTATTTTTAGAAATAAAAAAGGAGTTAACTTTTATTTAGCTCATAAAGTTTTATATATTTGTAAAAATTTGTTGCCATATGAGAAAAAGCAATGATTAGTCCAGCATAACCATCCAAAAAACCTTTTTTCAAAAAATATGTTTTTATAAATGAAAATATCCCATTAAATATAGCTTTTGATGGAGATGATTTTTTTTTGCCTACATTATCCTCTGCAAATATAGTTGAATATCTATCTAATTTAGTAATAAAATCTGATATAGTATTGTAAGGATAGTGTTTAACAGAACCAGTAATCAGCTGAGTTTTAAAATTATCCTCAATCACTTGTTCATGTACTTTTGAGTTTGTAAATGATGTTTTATCTCTGTTAAAAACTCTTATAATAATATCATTTCCCCAACAATGTTTTATCTGTTTATCTTTATAATAGTTTTGCCTTAAAATACTATAGACACTATTATCCTCTAAGTTGATATTTTTTAAATTTTTTATAAATTCATTTGAGAGAACTTCATCAGCATCTAAAGAGAGAACCCAAGAGTTTTTTGCATAACTAGCAGCTTTGTTTTTTGTAGGACCAAATCCTAAAAAATCACCTTGAATAAGATTTGTATTTTTATAACTGTTGATAATCTCTATAGTACCATCGCTTGAGCCATTATCATATAAAACTACATCAGAAAAAGAGCTTAGAGAATCTAATGTATTTTTAAGTGTATGGGCTGCATTTTTAACAATTATCACACAAGATATATTATCAATCATAAATTTATTCATTAATCAGTAACCTTTTTACCCTTTAATCTTTTTTTGAAATTTTTTCTATCTTTATGTGTCTGTGAATATTTTAGTGCAATTTTTAAAGATTCATTTTCATCTGATTTTATAAGTTTTGCGTATTCTTTTATAATTATAGTTAAATCATCATCTTTTGCCCAAAGTTTAGAGAAATTTTTAAGTCTATCATCTAAGCTTAGAGTTTTAAATTGCATTCTATTGATATCTACAATTTTAAAAATATAATTATTGTTTTCTTTTTTTATTAAGATATTCCCAGGTGAATAATCAAGATGAAAAATACCATTTTCATGAAGTAAAAGAGTAAATTTTGCAAAAGATTTGAATATTTTTTCTTTATATTTGAAGTTAGTCTCAAGAAGAGGTTCTCTAATTGTGAAGTCATAGTTAAAGTTTTCACTTATAAAATAACTATCATTTATTAGTCCAAATTTTTTAAACTCTATAAAGCCAATAGGTTTAGGTACAAAATCAATGATTTTAATACTGTTTAAATAAGATTTTTCTGCTTTAGATATTTTAAAAAATGAGTAAATAATTTTATTAATTATATTTGGAATTTTAAAAGATTTTACTACCAAATCTTTATTTTCAAACTTAATTATTTTTATCTCATTTCTTGCTTTATGAATAGAGTTAGAGGAGGCTAAAAAAAAGTTTTTTATATTTTTAAGTAAATCGTTGTATTTAGTATCGATAAAGCTAAGTTTCATGCTCTATCCTTTTTTGTGCTATGAAAATTCCTGTGAAGAGTGTAAAAAGTGCTGCTGAGAATTGTTGATGAAACATATTTTCAAATAAACTTGAAGTACTATAAACAACTATAAAAATAATCATTAAATTATAATACTGTCTATCTTTTAGATTTAATTTAAATATATTATAAAATATCATTAGATATAAGAAAAGTCCTATAACGCCTAATTTTACTAAAACTTGAATATAATAATTATGATAGTTAACCATACTTTTAACACATTTCATATTTGGGTAGTCTCTATCTATGTACTCCTTTAGAGTATCTGTATTTTTGGATATTCCAACTCCAAGTAGTGGATTATCCAAAAATATCTCTCCTCCCACAATCCAAGCACCAAGTCTTTGACCAAATGACCCACAAAATATTTTCTCAGCACCTATTATTTTTGTTTCTTTTACAGATGCATCAAATCTATGTTTAAATACAGGGCTCACTTGATATGCTACATAAAATATAGAAGTAAGTAAAATTAACATACTGAAAAATGCAACGAGCTTACTTTTTATGTTTAAGAATCCTACTATAAAAATTGATATAGCAAAAGCAAATTGACCAGTTCTACCTCCATTTAAAAATAGGTTTGATGTAACAAGTAAAAAGTAAGCAAAATAAAATATTTTCCATTTTAAATTCTCTTCAAAAAAGAATTTATTTAAAAGCAATAAAGCTGCAAAACTTAAAAACATTGAGTATTGTAAATGATTCATAAAAGGTGTAGGGTCAGTGGGTGAACCATGTTTTAAAGACCAAAGTTCAAAAAACATACCATAAGATAGAATTTCACTTATAAACATACCAGTTAAAAAAGCAGATATTGCATATGTCATGTATTCTTTTTTTAAAGTTGAAGCCATAACTAAAATAGGTAAAAAATACCAATATCTTCTAATATAATCTAAGCCACTTCTAACATCATCCGTCCAAAGTAAAGAGAGTATAGCAAAGCACATATACAATAATAGATAAAGCACTATTTTATTTGATTTAAATTTTTTTAAGCAAAATTTGAAGTTATCTGTAAATAACCAAAGTATAAAAATCAAAGCTGTTAATATTGATATTCCAGCTCTAGATATCGGTACAACAAAAGCATATAGAACAAGAAGGTAATTTATATAATTTTCTATAGAGATTTTTTTTAACTTATCCATCTGATTCCTAAAATAGTGATTCAAAATATTCAAAATATTTTTTCACTGTAGTATCATGTCCCATTTTATTTTTAATTGTATCTTTAGCATTATTAGATAATGTTTTTAATGTTTCTAGTTCATTATATAGCTTTTCAATTTTTTTGGCTAAAGCTTCATAGTCTTTGACTGGAGTTATAAATCCATTTACTCCATTATCAATTATCTCCATACTACCCTCTATATTAGAAGCAATAACTGGAGTATTGCTTGCAAATGCTTCAAGTATAACACGAGGTAATCCTTCTTTCCTTGTTGAAGCATGAACTAAAATATCACAAGCAGAAATTATATCTGGTGCATCATTTCTAAAACCTGTTACATGGATACGCTCTTTCATTTCACTATTGTTTATTAAAGATAAATAAGGTTCACAGGATATTTTTTCACCTATTAAAATAAAATGGATATCTTTGATATGAGCTAATTTTTTAGCCGCTTCTAAAACATGAGTAAGCCCTTTATGTGGTCTTACATTTGCAACAAATGCGATATTAAAATTATCTTCACTTGTATTAAACTCTTTTAAGTCAATTTTGTTTTGGTTATACCATTCTAGTTTATGACCTTTATAGATTGTTGTTATTTTTTTATTACAAGGCCAAGTTTGTTTTGTAACATGGTTGTTTACAGCTTGAGATACACAAATAATACCATCTACACTTGGGCTAAGTGCATTTAAATATGCGCTTGGATCTCGTCTATATAGTCCACCAGTAGTTCCACGATAAGTGATGAGCTTTACATCGATAAATGTACAAGCAAGAGTTGCATTTGAGATTGATTTAGAGTTTGTTGCATAAACTATATCAATATTTTTTTCTTTTATAGTTTTTCGTATTTTTTTTATAATTTTAAAATCAATTTTTTTATTAAAATAAGTATCAATAACTTCAATATTATGTTCTAAAAATCTTGATTGATATCCACCATCTGTATTTGTCATAATAGTAATATTATAACCATGTTTAGCAAGAGAGACATAAATTTCAGTCTCTGGTCTTAAACTATTATATGAGCCTATAGTTGATGCTAGTACAAGTATATTCAAGATTTTAAACTCACTACTATTGTTTCTTCAAAGTTATTTTGAAAAAATCAATATACCAATCAACAAAGCTATCTATTCCATCTTCAATTGTAGTCTCTGGCTTATAATCTAAATCAGTTATTAAACCACTAACATCAGCGTAAGTACTTGGAACATCACCAGCTTGGATAGGTAACATATTTTTTTGTGCGATTTTACCTATTTTTTTCTCTAAAGCTTTTATAAAATCCATAAGTTTTACAGGATTGTTATTTCCAATATTATAAATTTTATATGGAGCTGGTGAACTTGAAGGGTCAGGATTCATTCCATTCCAAGAGTTGTTACCTTCTGGAGGATTGTCATTTACTCTAATAATACCCTCTACAATATCATTGATATATGTAAAATCTCTTTGCATATTACCATGGTTAAACACATCTATAGGTTTTCCTTCTATAATTGCTTTTGTAAAAAGATATAGTGCCATATCTGGTCTTCCCCATGGTCCATAAACAGTAAAAAATCTAAGTCCTGTTGTTGGGATATTATAAAGGTGAGAGTAAGTGTGTGCCATTAGCTCATTTGATTTTTTACTAGCTGCATAAAGGCTCATAGGATGATCAACATTTGAGCTAGTTGAGAATGGTTGAGCCTCATTTAATCCATAAACAGAAGAGCTACTTGCATATGCTAATCCCTTTATATTATTGTGACGACAAGCTTCTAAAATATTTAAAAATCCAACTATATTACTATCTATATATGCTCTTGGATTGGTTAGGGAATATCTCACGCCAGCTTGTGCTGCAAGATTTATTACTTTATCAAATTTTTCATTTTCAAATAATTTATCAATATTTTCTCTATCTTCAAGATTTAATTTTATAAAGTTATAATTTATATATTTAGATGAAGTTAAAAGATCATTATATTTTATATTTTTACCATCTTCTAGGTTCTTTAAAATACCACCTCTTTGAAGTCTTCCATACTTTATATTTTGGTCATAATAGTCATTAATATTATCAAGTCCAACAACTTCATCACCACGCTCTAAGAGTTTTATAGCTAAGTGTGCACCTATAAATCCTGCTGTTCCTGTAATTAATATTTTCAACTCTTTATACCTTTTGCAAGCTCTATAATTTCATTTGATTTAATATTTATAATAGAAAAATCATTTTTATTTAATTTATAGTGGTCTATTTTTGAAATGGATTTTACTATTTTATTGATTAGAGTAACATAAACACGGTTGATTGGTGTTGGTCCAAAGATAGTTATTGATGGAATATTTAGTCCCCAAGCCATATGTGTTGGACCTGTATCATTACCTATTAAAAGATTACATTTTGATATGATATATTTTAAATCATTTAAATTTCCACGAGAAAGAACCTCTAAATATTCTGATTTTTCACTCATCCAGATAGCTTTTTTATGTTCTTCCTCACTTCCCCAAACTATAAAAGTTTTTACTTTTAATTCATCTGCAATTTCAATAAATTTTTCTTTTGGATAGTTTCTACTCTCCCAGGTAGAGCCAATTACAAAAAGATTAAAAATATCTGGTAAATTTTTTATATCTGAAGATGAGAAGAGAAATATTTTCTTATTTAAAATTTTTTGAGATGTGATTTTTATATCAAGAGGTTCACAAAGAACAGTTGCATTCCTGTCAATGGTGTTTGCATCATAAGCAATAGAGACTTTTTTGTCATAAAAAATAGAAGCGATACCTTCACGAATGGAGTTCTTGTCAAACCCTGCAATAGTTTTTGCTCCAATTATTTTAGAAACTATTGCTGATTTTAAAAGCCCTTGAGCATCTATGATGATATCATAGTTATTTTTTGAATAAGTTTTTAAGATTTTGTATTGAGTAAAAATCTCACTTTTTTTCTTTTTTATAGATTTTAGATTTATTGGTAATATATTATTAATATGTGGATTGTCTTCAAGTACACCCCTAAACTCACCTTCAACAACCCAGTCTATTTCAGCATTTGGTAATTCTTTTTTTATAAATTGCAATGCAACCATAGCGTGGATAATATCCCCCATAGCTGATAATTTAACTATACATATTTTCATAAGTGAATTTTACATAATAATTGATGAAAAGAAGATGATTTATGAGGTATTTTGCTTTTTTGGGTAAAATGTTTTAAAAGTTAAGCATTATGGATTAGTTATTGAAAGAGATTTTTAAGCGTTATTGGCCTTATTTAAAAGATTATAAATTACAATATTTTTTAGTGCTTATAGGGATAATTTTTACAGTAAGTGCAACCGTTGCAACGGCATACATTATGAAACCTTTGATGGATGATATGTTTATTGCTAAAAAAGTGGAGATGTTAACTCTTATCCCACTTGCACTTATCGGTATATATCTCTTTAAATCTTCAGGTAGATATATTCAGTCTGTTTTTATGAATTATATAGGTCAACATATAATTGCAAGATTTCGTGAAAAATTACTTGCAAAAATAATTAGTTTAGATATGGAATTTTTATATTTAAACCGTAGTGGAGAGTTGATTTCTCGTGTTACGAATGATATAGAGAGAATTCGTTATTTTGTATCAAATATGTTGCCAGAACTTTTTCGTGAAACTCTTACTGCTATTGCTCTTATAGCATTTATTATATATCTTAATCCAATGCTAGCATTTTATGCTCTTGTAGTTCTGCCTATTGTCATTTACCCAATTATTATTATTGGTAAAAAATTAAAAAAATATTCTCTTCGTTCACAAGAGAAAAATGCAGATGTTGTAACTAGACTTACAGAAGTTTTTAACAATTCTGAAATAATTAAAGCAAATGCAACTGAGAAGTTTGAAATGAAGCGCTTCTCAGTTCAAAACTGGCAATTTTTTAAGATAAATATGAAAGCTGTTTATGTTGGTGATATAGTTTCTCCAATGATGGAAATTGTTGGAGCTATTGGACTTGCAGCAGTAATATTTATAGGTGGAAGAGAGGTTTTGATTCACAATACTATGAGTGTTGGAGAGTTTACAGCATTTCTAACAGCTGTTGGACAAGTTTTTCAACCAATTCGCCGTATTGGTTCCATATATTCTAAAATTCAAGATGCTCTTGCTGCAAGTGAGAGAGTATTTGAAGTTTTAGATATGGAGAGTAAGATAGTTGATGGAGAGAAGTTTTTAGACAATGATATAACAAAAATAGAGTTTAAAAATGTAAAATTAAAGTATGAAGATACTTACGCACTTAATGATATAAATCTTGAGATAAAACAGGGTGAAAATATTGCATTAGTTGGTGATAGTGGTGGTGGAAAATCTACATTTATAAATATGCTTCTTCGTTTTTATGATGTAAGTGAGGGTAATATTTTAATTAATGGTACAAATATAAAAGAGTTTACTCAGAACTCTTTAAAACATCATATCTCTTTAGTTTCACAGAGAATATATATTTTTCAAGATAGTTTAGCCGCAAATGTAGCCTATGGACAAGAGATAGATGAGGTAAAAGTTTTAGAAGCATTACAACTTGCAGATGCTTCAGGTTTTGTTAAAGAACTCGAAGATGGGATACACACTAAGATGGAAGAGTTTGGTGCAAATCTTTCAGGTGGACAAAGACAAAGAGTTGCAATAGCAAGAGCAATTTACAAACACTCCTCACTTTTACTTTTTGATGAAGCTACTTCAGCACTTGATAATGAGAGTGAAAAAAGAATACAAAATGCACTTGATGAGTACACAAAAGATAAAATTACCATAACTATAGCACATAGATTAAGCACTATTAAACATGCAAATAAAATATTAGTTATGCAGCGAGGTAAAATTGTAGCAAGTGGAAATCATGAAGAGTTATTAGAAAGTTCAGAAATTTATCAAAAACTATCTGGTCAGTTTGAAAAATAAATAGGAAATGAAAAATATATGAATCAAATGTTAAAACTAATTGGAAGAGAAAAAGAGTTGTTTACTCAAGATATCAGTTCAAAAGACAGTGAATTAAAAGCTATAGTTTCATCATCAAGATTTTTAGTTATCGGTGGAGCTGGCTCAATTGGTCAAGCTGTTACAAAAGAGATATTTAAACGCAATCCTAAAAAACTTCATGTTGTAGATATAAGTGAGAACAATATGGTTGAGCTTGTTCGTGATATACGAAGCTCACTTGGCTACATTGATGGAGAGTTTGCTACTTACGCTCTTGATATCGGATCATTAGAATATGATGCTTTTATAAAAAATGATGGTGAGTATGATTATGTTTTAAATCTCTCAGCCCTAAAACATGTTAGAAGTGAGAAAGATCCCTTTACACTTATGAGGATGATTGATGTAAATATTTTTAATACAGATAAAACACTTGCTCAATCTATACAAAGTGGAGTTAAAAAATATTTTTGTGTATCAACAGATAAAGCCGCTAATCCCGTAAATATGATGGGAGCAAGTAAAAGAATTATGGAGATGTTCTTAATGAGAAAATCATTAGAGATTAAAATCTCAACTGCAAGATTTGCTAATGTAGCATTCTCAGATGGCTCACTTTTACATGGTTTTAACCAACGCATCCAAAAAAAACAACCTATAGTTGCTCCAAATGATATAAAAAGATATTTTGTAACTCCACAAGAATCAGGTGAGCTTTGTTTGATGTCATGTATATTTGGAGAGAATCGTGATATATTTTTTCCAAAATTAAGTGAAAATCTAGATCTAATCTCTTTTGCAGATATAGCAGTTAGGTACCTTAAAGATCTAGGATATAAACCACACCTTTGCAAAGATGAAGATGAAGCAAGAGAACTTTCAAAAATTTTGCCACAAGAGGGAAAATGGCCTTGTTTATTCACTTCAAGTGATACAACGGGTGAGAAAGATTTTGAAGAATTTTTTACAGACAATGAGACACTAGATATGCATAGATTTAAAAATCTCGGTGTTATAAGAAATGAAGCTGATTTTGATGAAGATAAATTAAACGCATTTTCTAAAAATATAAGTGGATTTAAGCAAAAACTATCATGGAGTAAGGAAGATATAGTAAAAGAATTTTTTACTATGATTCCTGATTTTGGACATAAAGAGATTGGTAAATATCTTGATGGAAAAATGTGAGATGCGTAGCAGTGAAACCACAGGCGATGTGCGAAGCACCGACGAGGATAAACAAATGACAAAACTAGTAGAATTTATTCAGGATATTTATAAAACTAAAGAGTTTATACCGCTACATGAGCCAATGTTTTTAGGAAATGAAAAAAAATATTTAAATGATTGTGTAGATTCCACCTTTGTATCAA
The DNA here is from genome assembly GCA_021648465.1 of Sulfurimonas sp. Classification (GTDB taxonomy): domain Bacteria; phylum Campylobacterota; class Campylobacteria; order Campylobacterales; family Sulfurimonadaceae; genus Sulfurimonas. Next base: position 19,670 of record JAKISR010000023.1, read on the forward strand.
GTGTTGGAAAGTTTGTTGATAAATTTGAAGAAGATTTTGCTAATAAGATTGGTTCTAAATTTGCAATAGCTACTGTTAATGGAACTTCTGCTCTGCATGTATCATTATTACTAAGTGATGTAAAAAGTGATGATGAGGTTATTACTCAAGCTTTAACATTTGTAGCGACCTGTAATGCCATTAGTTATATTGGAGCTGAGCCTATTTTTGTTGATGTTGATTTAGATACGATGGGGTTAAGCCCTGTATCGTTAAAAGAGTTTTTAAATAATAATTGTGAAATTATAAATAATCAATGTATAAATAAAACTACAAAAAAAATCATTAAAGCTTGTGTACCTATGCATACTTTTGGGCATCCTTGTAAAATAGATGAGATTAAAGAGATTTGTGACGAATGGTGCATATCTTTAGTTGAAGATGCAGCTGAGAGTTTAGGTTCATATTACAAAAATAAACATACAGGTACTTTTGGAGTGTTTGGAGCATTTTCATTTAATGGAAACAAAATTATAACTTCTGGTGGTGGTGGAGTTATCGTAACTGATGATGAAGAGTTAGCTAAGAGGGCAAAATATTTAACAACTACAGCAAAAGTACCTCATAAGTGGGAATATGTACATGACGAAATTGCTTATAATTATAGAATGCCAAATCTTAACGCAGCTCTTTTATGTGCTCAATTGGAGCAGTTGGACGGTTTTATCCAGAATAAAAGAGAGTTAGCTCTGAAATATGAAAAGTTTTTTGAAAATAATGACGATATAGAGTTTGTAAAAGAAACACAAGATTCATCTGCAAACTACTGGTTACAAGCGGTAGTTGTAAAAGATGTAAAAAATAGAGATGATTTTTTAGACTTTACAAATAAGAATGGAATTATGACAAGACCAATTTGGAAACTTATGAATGAATTGAAAATGTTTAAAGATGCACAATGCTCAAACCTTGATAATTCAAAGTACTTAGAACAAAGAGTTATAAATATATCAAGCAGCGTAGTATTATGAAAGAAAAAATACTTCTAGTCGGTGGTGGTGGACATTGTCACTCTGTTATTGATGTGATTGAGCTAGAAGATAAATATGAAATAATTGGAATAATTGATAAAAAAGAGTTAATTGGTAATGATGTTTTAGGCTATAAGATTATTGGCTGTGATGATGATTTAGAAGAGTTTTTTAAAAAATATAAAAATGCAGTTATAACAGTTGGACAAGTTAAATCTAATGTTATACGAGTAAAACTTTTTGAGAAATTAAAACATATTGGTTACTCACTTCCAATAATAATTTCTCCTTTAGCCTATATCTCTAAACATGCAACCATTAGTGAAGGCACTATAATTATGCATCAGGTTTTGATAAATTCAAATGTTAAAATAGGTAAAAATTGTATCATCAACACTAAAGCATTGATTGAGCATGATTCAATTATAGAAGATAATTGTCACATATCAACAGCAAGTGTAATAAATGGTAGTGTGACTGTGCAAGAGGGGACTTTTTTTGGTAGTAATGCAACATCAAAAGAGAGTGTAGAGATTGGCGGTTTTATAAAAGCTGGGAGTATAGCAAAGTGAGTGTATTTATAATTGCAGAAGCTGGTGTAAATCATAATGGCTCAGTTGAACTTGCTAAAAAGCTTATAGATGTAGCAGCAGAAGCTGGAGCTGATGCTGTAAAGTTTCAAACATTTAAAACAGAAAATCTAGTATCTAAAAATGCACAAAAAGCTCAGTATCAAAAAGAGACAACTTCAAGTGATGAATCACAATTTGATATGATAAAAAAGCTAGAACTTGATGTAGATACTCACCATGAACTCATATCTTATTGTAATGAAAAAAATATAATGTTTCTATCAACACCTTTTGATTTAGATAGCGTTGATTTACTGGATAGTTTAGAACTTAAAATATTTAAAATACCAAGTGGTGAGATAACAAATTTACCTTATTTAAGAAAAATAGGTGCTTTAAAAAAAGAGGTTGTTTTATCAACTGGTATGGCTAATATGAGTGAGATTAAAGATGCTTTAGATGTATTGATTAGTTCAGGGACACAAAAAGAAAATATCACTGTACTTCATGCAAATACAATGTATCCAACTCCTATGAGGGATGTAAATTTAAAAGCAATGTTAAGTATTGGAGAGAATTTTAATATAGCTTATGGATATAGTGATCATACTCTTGGCATTGAAGTTGATATAGCAGCTGTAGCTATGGGTGCTAGTGTGATAGAAAAACATTTTACACTTGATAAAACTATGGATGGACCTGACCACAAAGCTTCACTTGAGCCAAATGAGCTGATTATGATGGTTAAGTCTATAAGAAATATAGAGATAGCACTAGGAAGTGACGAAAAAAAACCTAGTAAAAGTGAGACACCAAACATACAAATAGCAAGAAAATCTATAGTGGCAAATTGTGATATTAAAGAGGGTGAAATTTTTAGTGAAAATAATCTAGCTATAAAAAGACCAGGTAATGGAATAAGTCCAATGTTTTGGAATGAAATAATAGGTCAAAGCGCACAAAAAAATTATGAAGCTGATGAATTGATATGAGAAGAAAAATTTGTGTTGTAACTGGAACTCGTGCTGAATATGGACTTTTGTATTGGTTAATTAAAGAGATAGAGGCAGATAGTGAGTTAGAACTTCAACTAGTAGTTACAGGGATGCACTTAAGTCCTGAATTTGGATTGACATACAAAGAGATAGAGAAAAATTTTAAAATAGATAAAAAAATAGATATGCAATTAGTATCTGATACAGCAGTTGGTATCTCAAAATCTATGGGGTTAGCTCTGATTGGTTTTGGTAAGGCTTATGATGAGCTAAAACCAGATATGTTAGTAGTTTTGGGCGATAGATATGAGATACTCTCTGTCGTAATCTCTGCAATGATAGCAAATATACCAATAGCTCACTTACATGGGGGAGAGACAACGGAGGGTGCTTTTGACGAATCTATAAGACATAGTATTACAAAGATGAGTCACCTTCATTTTGTTGCTATGGATGAGTATAAAAATAGAGTAATTCAGTTAGGAGAGCATCCAAGTAGAGTTTTTAATGTTGGTGGACTTGGGATAGATAATATTAAAAAATTAAAATTATTATCAAAAGATGAGTTTGAAAAATCAATTGATTTTAAATTAAATAAGAAAAATATACTAGTCACTTTTCATCCTGTAACATTAGAGAATTCAACTGCAAAAGAGCAGTTTAATGAATTACTTTTAGCAGTAGATGAACTACAAGATACAACTATAATTTTTACAAAAGCAAATAGTGATAGAGATGGTAGAGTTATAAATAGCATGATAGATGAGTATGTATCTAAAAATAGTGATAAATCAATGGAATTTACTTCTTTAGGACAACTTAGATATTTAAGTGCATTGCAGTATACAGACGCAGTTGTGGGAAATAGTTCAAGCGGACTTTTGGAAGCCCCATCATTTCATATAGGCACTATAAATATTGGAGACAGACAAAAAGGTAGAGCAAAAGCAAATAGCGTAATAGACTCATTTCCAGGTAAAAATGATATACAAAAAGCATTTGAAAAACTATATACTAACGAGTTCCAAGAAACATTAAAAACTGTGCAAAACCCATATGGTGATGGTGGAGCTAGTGAAAAAATAAAAGAGCATATAAAAAACTTTCCACTTGAAAAGATACTAAAAAAATCATTTTATGATATAAAGGTTTTAAATGTATAAAGGTAAAACCTTTTTAGCAATTATTCCTGCAAGAGGTGGAAGTAAAAGATTGCCTAGAAAAAATATACTAAATCTTTGTGATAAGCCTTTAATTGCCTATAGTATTGAGGCTGGATTAAAAAGTAAATATATAGATAAAGTAGTTGTGACAAGTGATTGTGATGAGATATTAGAAATATCTAAAAAGTATGGTGCAAATACTCTAAAAAGACCTGCTGAATTAGCTACTGATACATCTTCATCATTTGTCGCGATTAAACATGCAGTAGATAATTTTAAAGAGTATGATTATGTAATTTTACTTCAGCCAACTTCACCACTTAGAGATGAAAAACATATAGATGAAGCTATAAAATTTTTACAAAATAGAGATGGTGTAATATCTGTATGTGAGATGGATCATTCTCCACTTTGGTCAAATACTTTAGATAAAAGTATGAGTTTAAAAGGTTTTTTAAAAGATGAGATTTTAAATAAACGAAGTCAAGATATAACACCATACTATAGACTTAATGGTGCAATATATATTTGTAAAACAGATAAACTTTTAAAAGATGAAACTTTTTTTATAAAAGATAATATTTATGCTTACAAAATGGATAGAGAAAGTTCTATAGACATTGATGAAAAGATTGATTTTAAGATAGCGAAGGTATTACTAAATGAAAAATAATTTAAAAAATTTATTTATATTAAAATCTCCATTGCAGATTATTAATGCTATAGAGGCAGTAGAATACTTTCAACTAAAAAATAATGTATTTGTTTTTATCTATTCTGATATAACTAGTAATGAAAAACAGATGAAACAGTTAATAGAAATGAGCAATGTTGATGAAATTATTCATATAAAAAAAAGTTTTAAGTCAAAATTATTAAAATATGTACATTTAGTAAAAAATTTAAAAAAGTATGAATATGAATATATTTTTTTAGGAGAAATTGGTAAATTTCATAAAATTGTTATATCAAATGTAATAAAAAATAAAGTTTTTCTTTTAGATGATGGCACAGTAACACTTAAATTTTATGAAGATGTAATTAAAACAAATAAATATAACAAATATAAGTTTAAAGAGATGAGATTCTTGTTTTTTGGATTAAAGATAAAAGTTAAAGATAAAATTAATTTATTTACATATTTTGATTTAGAGCCAGTTCATGGAATTGAAGTGATAAAAAATAGATTAACATTTTTTCGAAAAAGTTGTTTAAAAGATTCTAAAAAAGGCGATAATTTAATATACTTTATCGGACAACCATTAGATGATATAAATTTAATAGATGTTGATACATACAAAACTATTTTAGAAAAACTTACAATTAAGTATAATAAAAAGATTATCTATATTCCTCATCGTTATGAATCAAAAAATTTAAAAAATGCAATTTTATCAATTAATAATACATTATTGAAAATTGAAAATTTAAATATGCCTATAGAGATGTTCTTCATAGAAGAAAAAATATACCCTTCACATATTATATCTTGCTTTTCTACAGCACTAACAACATTAGCTCTTCTTTATGATGATGTAAAAGTAAATAATATTGAGATTCCTGAAGATAGTAGTAATACAATGTTTTTTGATGATGCTTTAAGAAATTATTATAAAGAAATAGATAGTAATAAGATAATCACATTTGAAAATTTAGGAATTAGAAAATAGATATTTTCTTAATAATGTAAATTTATCATATTTTTAGCACTCTTTAGAGATAATTGCATTAATAATTATAATACTAAACATAATACCTTGTAAAAAGGCTTAAGGATTCAAATGCTCGATTTTTCAAAATTTATAAAATACTCAAAGCCAGGACCTAGATATACAAGTTATCCAACTGCATTAGAATTTAGTGATTCATTTGGTTATGATGAGTTTATAAAAATACTAGAATCTCAAGACTCTTCTCGTCCATTAAGCTTATATTTTCATCTGCCGTTTTGTAGAAATGCATGTTATTTTTGTGGTTGTAATGTTGTCTTTACTTCAAAAGAAGATAAAATGCTTCGTTATATGGACTACTTAAAAAGAGAGTTGAAAATACTCTCAACTCATGTAGATTGTAGTAGGGATGTGATTCAGATGCACTTTGGTGGTGGTACACCAACATTTTTCACAGCACCACAACTTAAAGAGATTATAGATGAGATAAAATCATTTTTTCCAAATTTTGTAGAGGGAGCTGAGATTAGTTGTGAGATTGACCCTCGTCATATAAATGAAGATCAGATGCGGGTTATGCATAAGTCTGGCTTTAATCGTGTAAGTTTTGGTCTTCAAGATTTTAATGAAAAAGTTCAAAAAGCAGTTCATAGAATTCAACCATATGATGTTACTAAAGCGGCTATGGATTTAGCTAGAAAGTATAATATGGTTTCAGTAAATGTCGACCTTATTTATGGACTTCCATTTCAAACATTAGAGACTTTTAAAGAGACTCTTGCACTTGCACTTACTCTTAGCCCAGATAGATTTGCAGTATTTAATTATGCTCATGTGCCTTGGCTTAAAAAGACTATGCGTAAGATTGATGAGACAACTCTTCCTCTTCCAGATGAAAAACTTCAAATCATGCAGTATACAATTGATTTTTTAACTTCAAATGGTTATAGAATGATTGGTATGGATCACTTTGCAAAACCTGAAGATGAGTTATTTAAGGCAATTGCAAAAGGGGAGCTTCATAGAAATTTTCAGGGCTATACAACAAAAGGTGGAGCTGATCTAATTGGAACAGGACTTACATCTATTGGTGAAGGGGTAGGTCATTATGCACAAAACTATAAAGTGATGAAAGATTATGAAGAAGCTATTGATGCTGGTAAACTTCCATTTGAAAAAGGTATCACCCTTAACGAAGATGATATGATTCGTCAGTATGTAATTATGGAGCTTATGAGTAACTTTAAACTTGATATACAAAGATTTAACAAGCTTTTTAATATTGAATTTGCGACATATTTTGCAGATGCGATAGAAGCACTTAAGCCATTTCAAGAAGATGAGCTTTTAACAATGGATGAAAATAAGATAGAGTGTAGTGAAACAGGGACACTTCTTATCAGAAATATTGCTATGCCATTTGATGCATACATGGTAAAACATGTTGCAAATAAAAAGACTTTTTCTAAAACGGTGTAGAAATTGAGCAAAACACCACAAGATATTTTTAATTTTGGTGCTACTACTGATGAGTGTATTAAATGTGGAAAATGTATTCCAGTTTGTACAATTTATAATGTAAATGCTGATGAAGTGACTTCTCCTCGTGGTTTTTTAGATCTTTTAGGAGCTTACCAAAGAGGAAATTTAGAATTAGATAAAAATGCTAAAGCTATTTTTGAAAGCTGTTTCCTATGTACAGCTTGTGTTGAAATTTGTCCAAAATCACTTCCTACAGATATGGTTATAGAGCAAGTTCGCTCAGATATAGCTCAAAAATTTGGAATAGCTTGGTATAAAAAAGCTTTCTTTTTACTTCTACGTTATCGTTGGTTAAATGACTTAGCTTTTAAATTTGGTTGGGTTTTTCAAACATGTGGGTTTAAAATTAGAGCAGATATAGACTCTATGAGTTCACGTTTTAATCTACCTATGTTAAAGGCAGATAGACTTCTTCCCAGCCTTAGAAAAACATCATTTTTAAACTCTCATAAAGAAAATATTAATAATGGTGGAAAAAGAAAAGTAGCTATTTTTATAGGGTGTCTTGGCAATTATAACTATGTTGATATTGGAAACTCACTTTTAGAAATATTAGAGTATTTAAAGATTGATGCTTTTTTAGCAAAAAAACAAAAATGTTGTTCAGCACCAGCATATTTTACAGGTGATTTTAATACAGTTGATTATAATGCAAAGTTTAATATTGAATATTTTGAGAGTTTTTCAAAAGACGTTGAAGCTATTATAGTTCCAGAAGCTACTTGCAGTGCAATGTTAAAAATAGATTATGAACACTATTTTCATAATCAACCTGAATGGAAGGCTAGAGCAAAAGCTATCAAAGATAAAATTTTTATGGCAACAGAGTGGTTAGATAAATATACTGATTTAAATAAAATTTTAGCTTCAAAAAATAAAGATACTAGAATAGTTACATATCATGATCCTTGTCATGCTAAAAAGATGCAAGATATTTATAAAGAGCCTAGAAATTTAATAAGCAAGAACTATAATATAGTAGAGATGAGTGATTCAAATTCATGTTGTGGTTTTGGTGGAGTGACAATGCAGAGTGAGAAGTATCATTTTGCAAAAGCTGCTGGTACTCCAAAGGCAGCAATGATTAGAGAGACAAAAGCGGATATTGTTAGTTCAGAGTGTAGTGCATGTAGAATGCAGATAAATGCTTCGATGAATTATGCTAATGTTGAAACCATATTTAAAAATCCAATTGAGCTTATCGCACAAGCTCTAAAAGAGTAATCTGTATGTCATCAGCATGGAATAATATATATGATACTCTTGATCCTGTAGCCTTTAGCATATTTTCTATACCTATTCATTGGTATGGAATTATGTATGTTTTAGCACTTCTTAGTGCTCTTTATATTGGAAAATATTTTATAAAAAGAGATAAGCTAGACTTTAAAGGTAAAAAAGTAGACATATATTTTATCTATGTTGAAATAGGAGTTATTTTAGGTGCAAGGCTTGGTTATATCATCTTCTATGATACTCAAACGCTTTATTATCTCTCTCATCCTTGGCAGATATTTAATCCTTTTTCTGATGGAGAGTTTGTAGGTATTCGTGGTATGAGTTATCATGGAGCAGTTTTAGGCTTTTTAATTGCTACTTATATTTACTCTTTAAGACATAAAATAGCACTTGGCAAAATTATGGATTTAGTAGCTATTAGTGTTCCTTTAGCTTTTATATTTGGAAGAATTGGAAACTTTTTAAATAAAGAATTAATTGGAAGAGAAACTGATGTGCCTTGGGGAATTTTTGTTGATGGTGTACTTCGTCATCCATCGCAACTTTATGAAGCTATTTTAGAAGGCTTAGGTGTGTTTATAGTTGTTTATATATATAGGAATTATCAAAAATTTAGTGGAGAGCTTATACTAATCTATGCAATGAGCTATGGAGTGCTTAGATTTTTAGCAGAGATTTATCGTGCACCTGATCCTCAAATAGGTTATATTTGTTGTAATGCCATAACATTTGGACAACTTTTAAGTCTTGGAATGAGTTTTTTAGCTTTACTTGGGTGGTTTTATTTTAAACAAAAGTCTAAATTAGCTTAACCTCTATCTTTACGATGAAGCTTTTTATTTCTTTTGATGGAAGATCTCCAAAGATGATTTATAAGATAGTAAGCTAAAGATGAAAAAACTATAGAATAAAAAGCTGCACCTATATAGAGAGGAATAAAAATATCTTTTAAATTATTACTAAACCACTCTATTGTCATTTCAACAGGTGTTGTTTCTATGCCTAAGATAAAACTACCAGTTAAATATTCTATATAATATATTAGTGGCATAGTAAATGGGTTACTAACCCAACACATTGCAATTGCAATAGGGACATTAAATCTAGTAAATGGCATAACTGCTAAAACAGCTAACATCTGCATAGGCATGGGAATAAAGGCAATAAAAAGACCAATAAATACAGCTTTTGATACCATTTTTCTACTTGAAGATAAATATTCAAATGGAACCTTGTGATGTTTTATAAAAGTTTTTAATTTTTTATTGGTACTAATTTTTTTAAATATTTTTCTTATCATTGTCAATACTATTTTTTTTATATTTATTATATCTATAAAGAACTTATATCTTTAATAATATGTTAAAATTCGACTAACAAAAGTTTAATATATTACTAAGGGTACAAATGTCATTTGAAAAATTAGGAGTTATGAAGCAACTTCTTGGAGCAATAAACGATTTAGGCTATAAAAATCCTACAACAGTACAAACAAGAGCGATACCTTTAGTATTTGCTAATAGTGATATATTTGCTACCGCACAAACTGGAACTGGGAAAACAGCTGCTTTTGGACTTCCAATGATTCAGTGTCTTCGTTCTCACTCAGATAATGCAGATAGAGAGATTAGAGGTCTTATACTGTCACCAACTCGTGAGCTTTCAATTCAAATACATGAAGATTTACAAAATTATGCAAAGTATATGAAACTAAGTATTGCAATCTTGGTTGGTGGTAAAGATATAGAGTCTCAACAAAAAATTCTTAAAAAAGGTGTTGATATTGTTATTGCAACACCTGGGAGAATATTAGAACATGTTGAGAATGGACTTAGTTTAAAGAGTATAGAAATTTTTGTACTTGATGAAGCAGACAGAATGTTAGATATGGGTTTTGTAAAAGAGATAAGAAAAATTCATCCTATTCTTCCAAAGAGACATCAAACACTACTTTTTTCTGCAACATATAGTGATAAGGTTAGAAAACTATCAAAACTTCTTCTTACAAAACCAGCATTTATAGAAGCTACTAAAAGAAATACCACGGTTGATACTATAAATCAAAAAATTTATCTTGTAGACCGCGAAAGAAAAGCAGAACTTTTAGCATATATAATTGGTTCAAGAAATTTTAGACAAGTTTTAGTATTTACAAAAACTAAAGCTAGTGCAGATGAGTTAATTATTGAGCTTAAAAAAGATGGACTAAAATGTGGAGTTATCCATGGAGACAAAACACAAGCAAAGCGTTTAAAAACACTTAATGAATTTAAAGAAGGCAAGATTAAAGTTTTAGTTGCAACAGATATAGCATCTCGCGGATTAGATATAGAGCATCTTCCATATGTAATCAACTATGAACTTCCATCAATTCCAGAGGATTATATCCATAGAGTTGGTAGAACTGGTAGAGCAGGGCGTAATGGTGAAGCTATCTCACTTATAGATATTTATGAGAAATATGATATAAAAGAAGTTGAAAATCTTATAGGTATAAAGATTCCTCAAGAAACTATAGAGGGATTTGAACCTGATCCAACCATAAGAAGAAAAGATATTGAAAATATAAAGCTAAAAAGTGAACATAAAAAACAAGAAAAAAAAAGAGTGACCAAAAAAGCTCCTAAAAAAACCACAGCAAAGAGTTTAAAAGTAACTAAGAAAAAAAGAAAAACAACAAAGCGTGACTAAGTGCTAGTGATTCTTTATAGAGATGATAATTTATAGTATCTATTAACAAATTTTTGTAAATGTGATTTAACGAAAAATTCTATACCATTATTTTAAATATTTTGAAAATACATAAAACTAAACATCTGTTTTTAGGCATTTTCGTAAAATTAGATAGAACACTTTTGGTGTTCGTTTATCTGTCGTATATTGCTATAATCAGAATATATTAATGAAAGGCTTGCTTTGAAATTTGAATGGAGTGATAACGAAAACAACTTAAACATCAAAAAACATCAAGTTAGTTTCTATGGAGTAAAAGAAGTTTTTTTAGACCTTATGCATATTTCAAAACTTGACCATTGTTTTGATTATTTTAAAGAGAGATGGATAACACTAGAAATAACTTCAAAAGATAAAATCTTAGTTGTTGCCAATAACTTTTTTGATGAGAATGGTGAGGAGATCATCAAAATCATAAGTGCAAGAAAAGCCAATGAAAAAGAAAGGATTTTTTATGAGCAACATTAAAAAAAGAGAAAAGTTTGATGTGATTATGAGATGCTAGATGAATATGACTTTAGCGATGGTGTTCGCGGCAGGTTCTATGAACCTAAAAAAAATACCTGTTTCCCTAAGACTAGAGAATGATATAGTTTTGTATTTTAAAAAATTAGCAAGTGAGCAAAAAGTTTCATATCAAATACTTATCAATGCACTTTATACTACCCCAAGAAAATCAAACAACTTTTTGTAAAGTTTAATTCTCAAAAGAGTAAAATTAAACAATAAAAGTGAGGGTATAAATATGAGTAGGAAAATGGCTAAATTTTCAACACAGTTAAAAA
>JAKISR010000001.1 GCA_021648465.1 Sulfurimonas sp.
TAAAAATTGGAGTTTAACTATCTCTCAACTGGCTATTCATTTTGAGGGGCGTTTGGATAAAGCTTTAGATTTATGATACAATTTTAGGAATTACTCGATGCTGACACAGATTATTGAACACTACCAATATGTACTTATATGGTTGTCTATAAATCAAATATTAAATCTAAAGTGCATCACATCACCATCTTGAACTATATATTCTTTACCCTCTAGTCTCATTTTACCAGCATCTTTTGCTTTTGATTCTCCACCACACTCCATATAATCATTATATGATATAACTTCTGCACGGATAAAACCTTTTTCAAAATCATTGTGGATAACTGCAGCTGCTTTTGGAGCCGTTGTGTCTTTACGAATAGTCCAAGCACGAACCTCTTTAACACCAGCTGTAAAATAGCTCATAAGACCTAGTTTATCAAAACCTTTGTGAATTATTTGGTCTAGTCCAGATTCTTCAATCCCCAATTCATTTAAAAAATCTTGGGCTTCATCATCCTCTAAGTCTATTAATTCCTCTTCAACCTTTGCACATAGTTTAATAATTTCACAGTTGTTTTTTTCAGCATATTCGGTTAAAACTACTACATAAGGATTTTCATCAATAGAATCACCTTCATCACTAAGACTTTCTTCATCAACATTAGCACCATACATAATCTCTTTATTGGTTAAAAATCTAACTTCTTGATTTAAAATTTGATATATTTTAGTGTCTGCTTTATTAAAATTCCTTGCTAAGTTTCCATCAGCTAAAAATTCTATCAATTCTTCAGCAAGCTCTAGAGATGCTTTAGCACTTTTATCAGCTTTTGCTTGTTTTTTTAGTCTGTCTATTCTATTTTGTAGAACTTCAATATCAGCAAGTATTAGTTCTGTTTCAATAATTTCAACATCTCTCAAAGGGTCTACGTTTCCTTCAGTATGTACAATATTTTCATCATCAAAACATCTTACAATATGTAAAATTACTTCTGTTTCTCGTATGTTTGATAAAAATTTATTGCCAAGACCTTCACCTTTTGAAGCACCTTTTACAAGACCGGCAATATCAACAAAATCAAGTGTTGAGTATTGAATTTTTTCTGGATTAACTATCTTAGCTAGTTTTGCTAATCTTGAATCAGGAACAGGAACAATAGCTTTATTTGGCTCTATCGTACAAAATGGATAGTTTGCTGCTTCTGCATTTTGAGCTTTTGTTAGTGCATTAAAAGTTGTTGATTTACCTACGTTTGGAAGTCCTACAAGACCGATACTTAAACCCATTTTTTCTCCAATATAATATATAATTAGTGGAATTATACTAAACAAACCTTATAAGTTACAAATTAAGTTCTTAGTATATTTTCTTGAGGTTTTGCTAATATTAAGCTCTTTTAATTTTGCATAAACTGTTTCAATATGTATAAATTATGCTACTGTAACATCTATGGCTCGCAGCAAAATTTACAATATTTTCAACTACGATTTGTGCATTTAGACTTAAAATAAAACAGGACTAAATAGTTTTTAAAAATTTACTAATTAAACGAACACCAGCACCAGTCCCACCGTATACATTACAATCCCAAGCTGATTCTGTATAAGCAGACCCAGCTATATCAAAATGCATCCATCTTTTTTTATTTTCTTTCCTTATAAATTTATCTAAAAATAACCCAGCTGTAATAGCTCCTCCATAAGGTTTAGAAGCTGTATTTGAAATATCTGCTATGTCACTTTTTAGAAGTTTTTTGAGATGTTTGTTAAATGGAAGCGAACTTATTAATTCACCAGATGCAGTTCCTGCTTTTGATAAGTCATGTTTTAACTTATGAGAGTGTCCCATAAGCCCTGTTGTATACTGACCAAGAGCCACCATACAAGCACCAGTAAGTGTTGCAAAATCAAATATATAATTTGCTTTTACTTTATCTTGAGCATAGTCTAATACATCTGCTAATACTAAGCGACCTTCTGCATCGGTATTTCTCACTTCAATAGTTGTACCACTTCTTGAGATTAATACATCATCAGGTTTATAGGCATCTCCCCCAACCATATTTTCAACAGCTCCAATAAAAGCATGAACTTCAATATTTAATTTTAATTCACTAACAGCTTTAATCATTCCTAGAACAGCACATGCACCAGCTTTATCCATTTTCATAGTAACCATTGAAGCTGATGGTTTTAAACTGAGTCCACCACTGTCATATGTTAAACCTTTTCCAACAAGAGAGATGATTTTTTTAGGATTTTTTGGTTTATATGCTAAATGAATTAAAGCACTTCCATGAATAGAAGCACGACCAACTGCAAGCATAGCATTCATATTTTCTTTTGCTAAATCGTCCTCTTGTAGAATAGTACATTCTAAATTATTGTCTTTAGATAGTGTCTGTGCTAGTCCAACCATGCTTTGAGGATGCATATCATGAGGAATAGTATTTACAATATTTCTTGTAAAACATGTTGCATTTGCAATTATCATAGCTTCATTGAAAGTTGTTTGAAGCTCATCAAAATCAAGATTATTTGAGCATAAGTTTATCTCTTTTAAGCTTATCTCTTTTATTTCTGATTTATAATTGCTAAACTCATAACCACCTAAAATAATTCCTTCAACAAAGGCAGATAAAGTTGAATTATTAAAGATACGAATTTTAGCACTTGCATAGTTTGAAGATTTTAGTGCTTTTATCATAGAGCTACCAGCACTTCTAATATTGTCACTTTCTTTATCTTCAATTCCACAAAATAGTAAAGCATTTTCATGTAAAAAACATGTAGTATCTTGTTCTGCTTTAAATCCTGCCTTTGTAAGGGTATTTATATATTTATGCCCTTTTAGTTCATCTATTGTTAAAAATTCTATTAATATTTCTGATTTTATATCCGATTTATTTATTAGTTTAATGTTCATATTTTTCCTATAAGTGAGTAATTTAGATAAGGATAGTAACTAAAAATTTATAAAATAGAGTTGATATAATTATAGTAGAGTTTTAAATGCATATATCCTAAAGAGAATAAATCTATAGTTTCTACTCTATAAATTAATCTTATGAATAATTACCATATAGAGGATTCAATTAGTTAAAGTGAAGTATATCTTTCGCTTGAATCATATCTTTATCTCCACGACCAGAGAGATTTACAATAATTAACTTATCTTTAATATTTGGTAGTTTTTTAAGATATGCTACTGCATGAGAACTCTCAAATGCAGGAATAATTCCCTCTTTACGAGATAACCAAACAAATGCATCAAGTGCTTCTTGGTCTGTAATATTATCATAAGTTATACTTTTATTATCATTATGAAAAGAGTGTTCTGGTCCAATTCCAGGGTAATCAAGACCAGCGCTTATAGAGTGAGCTTCTAGTATTTGACCATCCTCATCTTGAAGTGTATAACTCATTTGACCATGAAGTACACCAGGACGGCCTTTTTTAAGTGAGCATCCATGTTTGTTTGTCTCAATTCCAAGTCCACCAGCTTCGATACCAATACACTCAACCTCATCATCTTCTAAGAAATATTGAAACATTCCTATTGCATTTGAGCCACCGCCAATACATGCAATAATATGATCAGGTAAACGATTCTCTTTTTCTAAAATTTGAGATCTTGCTTCCCAGCCAATAATAGCTTGAAAATCTCTAACCATCATAGGATAAGGGTGTGGACCTGCAACTGTTCCAATAATATAAAAAGTATCACGAGCATTTGTTACCCAGTGACGAATTGCATCATTCATAGCATCTTTTAAAGTACGAGAGCCACTCTCGACAGAGTTTACTTTTGCACCAAGAAGTTTCATACGAAAAACATTTAACTCTTGTCTAGCAACATCTTTTGCACCCATAAAAACTTCACATTCTAAACCAAGTAAAGCACAAATAGTAGCAGTAGCAACACCATGTTGTCCTGCACCAGTTTCAGCTATTACCTTTCTATATCCAAGTCTTTTAGCCATCAAACCCTGTGCAATAACATTGTTTACTTTATGAGCTCCTGTATGGTTTAAATCTTCTCTTTTTAGGTAAATTTTAGCACCAAGTTCTTCAGAAATATTTTCAGCAAAGTAGAGTGGAGAAGGGCGACCAACATAATCATTTAGGTAGTAGTGAACTTCACTCCAAAATTCTTTGTCAAAGCGAATATTTTCATATTCATCTTTTAATTTTAAAAGAGCTGGCATTAGCGTTTCAGGTACATACCTACCACCAAATATACCAAAGTGACCATTTTTATCTGGATCATATTTTGAAGCAGAGGGTATATACATTAATTAACCTCTATTAGAGAATAAACTACAGTTTTTTCTTTTAATTTTTTTTGTCCATCTAAAAAGTTTAGACCTATAATAAAACAAGCTTCTACACATTCTGCTCCAGTTTGATTAATGAGAATAGCAGCAGCATTAGCAGTTCCCCCTGTTGCAATTAAATCATCAATCATAAGAACTTTAGCATTAGGAATTTCACTAAAAGCATCTATGTGAACTTCAATCTCATCCACTCCGTATTCTAATGCATATTTTTCAGTAAAAGTTGTATATGGAAGTTTTCCTTTTTTACGAATCGGGATAAAGCCGATACTTAACATTTGAGCTAAAGCAGCACCAAAAATAAAACCTCTGGCATCAATACCAGCAATGTAGTCTAAGTTGTACTCTTTATATCTTTGATATAAGTGGTTCATTAAAACACCGTAAGCTTTTTTATTATTTAAAAGTGTTGTAATATCTTTAAAAACTATTCCTGGTTTTGGAAAATCTTGTATATCTCTAATTGAGTTTTCAATAATTTTTCTTTCAGTTTTACTAAGTGTCATATTTTCCCTTTTTATATTTTTAGTAATTATAATAAAGCATCTATACGACCTTCAAGTGCTTTAATCTTGTTATTTAAGCGGTCAACCTCTTGTCTATGTTTTGTATTTCTTTGTTTAAGTATTTTAAGTTCATTTCTAAGTTTTGTTAACTCATCACTTAAAATATCAACGTTACCTAAAGCACGCTGTAGTTGAATTTGATATTTTCTAATTAATATTTCTGCTTCTTGAAGTGTTAGCTTCATTAAATCATTACTACGTTGTTCTTTAGTTGTAATACTTTTATAGTAAAACATTCTAACAAATAGATATATAGATAAAATTGATAAAACAGTTAATAGTGACCATTCTGCAAACATAAATTCTCCTTTAAGAGTTTATTGCTTCAATTTTTGCAACTCGTCCAGTATGACGACCACCATCAAAACTAGATGCACACCATGCATCAAGAATTGATTCTGCAACACCTTTGCCTACAATTCTTTCGCCAAAACATAATATATTTGCATCATTGTGACCACGAGCAACAGATGCAGTATAAGCGTCATGACAAAGAGCCGCTCTTATTCCATTAAATCTGTTTGCGGCCATGCTCATACCTATTCCTGAACCACAGATAAGAATTCCCTGTGAATCACTATCATTCAAAACTGATTGAGATACTTTTACAGCATAATCTGGATAATCAACTCTTGTTTTATCAAAAGGTCCTAAATCAATAACTTCATGACTTTTTTCTTTTAGTAATTTAACTATGTAATCTTTTAAATCAATTCCAGCGTGGTCTGTAGCAATATAAAACTTCATTATTTCCCTTGTTTATGATAGTAACATACTTAAAATTGTTTGCACAGGCATTATTAGCAAATAGTTTTTAAGTGGCGTCATAAGAATTATTAAAACCACTATTATGCCATAACGTTCATTTTTATAAAAAAACTCTGCTATGGAGTTTAGTTTATATTTTAATGATAAGTGCATTATAAAGTGAGCACCATCAAACTGAGGAATAGGGAGTAGGTTAAATACTCCTAAAACTACATTAATAATGAGTAGTTGAAATACAAAAAGATAAGTAAATATATACAATAAACCATCACCACTTGTTGGTTGACTCATGGAGAGTATAGCGATAGAAGCAAAAGCAGCTAGGGTAAAGTTGTACACTATCCCTGCTAAGTCAACTTGCATGGCTGCATTATAACCACCTCTTTTAATTACAGTTGCAGTATTGATTGGTACTGGTTTTGCCCATCCAAATAAAAAACCACTGTCCGAACCCATGAGCATTGGTAAAAAATATGTTGCTGCTGGAACTAAAATAGTACCAACTAAATCAACGTGTGATAGGGGATTTATAGTCAATCTACCCGCATTTTTAGCGGTTGTGTCACCATATATATAAGCTACCAGTCCATGCATGATTTCATGCCCAACGATAGCAACCGTTAGTGCTAAAACAGCTGCTAATATTTTGAGTAAATCAATAAATTCCATGATCATCTTTATCTGTAATTTTTCTCTCTACTATAGCTTTATTCAAGTGAATTGGGGCTTCTAAATCAGTAGGTGTTTTACCAATTCTATCCCATCTTATTTCCCAGTTGTCATCAACACTAAAATATATAAACCAAGGAGTTCCTTCTATATTATCATAAGGAACAGGTCCCCAAAAACGGCTGTCGTTTGAGTGATCACGATTATCACCCATCATAAAATAATTTCCCTCTGGAACTTTAATAGGTGCAAAGTTAAATAGTTCTTGATGATATCTTCCATTATTTATGATTTTATCATCATTATGAATTCCAGGATGATTTTTTCTATATGGATTTTTAACCCAAAGTTTCTCCATAAATACAACAAGTTCATAATCTTTATAATTATTTTTTATCCATTCATCGCCTTCTCTAAAGTGAATAAAAAGATTTTTATTGTTTAAAAATAATTCATCATTAGGAAGAGCAACACATCTTTTTACATAGTGTTGTTTAGTATTTTTTGGATATCTAAATATAACTATATCACCTCTTTTAGGTGTATCTCCATCAATTAAACGAAGAGAATCACTCCATGGCATAATAGATTGTTCTATAAAAGGGATATGTGGCATAGATATACCATAAGCAAATTTCTTAGCAAAAAGATGGTCACCAATAAGAAGAGAATCTTTCATTGAACCACTTGGGATTCTAAAAGCTTGAGCTACAAAAAATATTATAAAGAGAACAATAATAATAGTTCCAGTCCATGAATTTGAAAATTTATAAATTTTGTATAAAATATTATTCATTTATTTTTCTCTCTTTAGCATTTGTTTTTGCGGCTTTTAGTGTATTTTTAAGAAGCATCGCTATTGTCATTGGACCAACACCTCCCGGAACAGGTGTTATGTATGATGATTTTTTACTTACATTTGCAAAATCAACATCACCAACAAGTTTTCCTTCATCTGTATGATTTATACCGATATCTATGATTATCACACCATCTTTAATCATGTCTTCTTTGATAAGATTGATTATGCCAACACCAACCAATACAATATCAGCATTAAGTGTATGTTTTTTTAAATCATCAGTAAATATATGACAAATTTCAACTGTAGCATTTGCATTTAAAAGAAGTGATGCCATAGGTTTTCCAACAATATTTGATGCACCGACAACTACACAGTTTTTACCTTTTACATCAATGTTGTATTCACTTAAAAGTTTCATTACTCCTAGTGGTGTACAAGGAACAAATCCATCTAGTCCAGCTGTAAGACAACCTATATTAAAGGGATGAAAACCATCTACATCTTTTTTTGAAGACACAAGGTCAAGTAGTTTTCTTTCATCGATTTGTTGTGGGAGTGGTAGCTGAATGAGAATTCCATCAATTGTTGAATCATTATTCATGTTTTGAATAATTTTTTCTATAGCATCTTGAGATATAGTCTCAGGCATTTCATGCGTAATAGAATAAATTCCAACCCTATCACATGCTTTTTTCTTCATGTTTACATAGGCTGCACTTGCTGGGTCTTGTCCAACTAGCACTACGGCTAAACCAGGCGTACATCCACACTTGTCTTTTAACATTTTTACATCTGCTGTAACTTGTGATTCTATTTTTTTTGAAAGTGCTTTACCATCAAGAAGTTGCATTTAAACCTCATAAATTATTTTTTTGATATTATAGCGTTATATTTTAAAAGGTCGCTTTATGAGATTTGTATTATTTTTAGTGATACCATTTTACTTGTTTGCAAGAAGCAGTTTTATTACCCCTATGGAGTATGCTTCATCATTATATAAAAACCCAAGAGGGATAGGATGTCATAATTGTCATGGTGAAAATGGAGAAGGGAAAATAATTGCTAGTTTTATACATAAAAAAAAGAAGATAAACTTTAGCGGACCTGCTATAAATAGTATAAATTTCGATATATTTTACAAAGCACTAAATAGAAAAAAAATAGGAATGCCAAAGTATTTTTTAACCAAAAAAGAGATTCAAGCACTCTATTTTTTCATACAAGAACAAGATAAAGGTAAGTGATAATATATGAGAGATGAACTATTAAGTGAGATTAAAACTGCGTATGAAAATAGAGATTTAGATACACTAGATAAGCTAGCTATTCCCATAAGTAGAGTTATTAATAAAAAAAATGATTTTCGTTCTGCTTTGATGCTTTCATGTAATAATATAAAACATTTAAGTAAAATAAAAGAGCTTAAAGCAGAGTGTATTATGCTAAATTTAGAAGATGGAGTAAGTCCAGAAGATAAACCGTTTGCACTTGTATTGTGCGCAATATTTTTGAGAGAGTTACAAAAGTGTGATATAAAGCTTGTTGTGCGTGTTAATGCTCTTGATAATGGTGGATATGAAGAGATAACTTACTTAAATCAGTTTATGCCAGATGCTATAAGAGTTCCAAAGGTAAACAATAAAGAAGAGGTAAAAAATATTCGTGCACTTTTAAATGATGAGATAGATTTGCACCTTTCAATTGAAACTGCTGAGGCATGGCATAATTTAGCCTCACTTAAAGTAAATAGAGGAGTCACCACTTTTTATCTTGGTATTTTAGATCTTTTTGCAGATATTAAACTTTCTCAAAATCTTATAACAAGAGATAATCCAACAATGCTTTATATGCTTTCACATTTTTTAATGACATGTAAATCTATGGGGATAAAACCTGTTTCTTTTGTATATCAAGAGTTTAAAAATTTAGAAGAATTTGGGATGTGGTTAAGGTTAGAAAAAAGTATGGGTTATGATGCAAAAGGGTGTATTTCACCTGCACAAGTCTTAGAAGTTAATAAAGTTTTTGTTGATGAAGAAAAAGAGATTCAAAGAGCTAAGGTGGTTATAAAACTTTTTGAAATGCATAAAGAGCAGGGTATTACAGGATTTGCAGATGATGAGTATGGGTTTATTGATGAGCCTATTTATAAGGGAGCATTAGCACTCTTAAATAGATAGGTATTAATACCGTAAGTTATAAAATACATTATATCGTATTAGTGTTTTTACCTTAGTTCTTGGATACCTACTATAAGCAAATTCTATAGTCTCTTTAGTAGTTATATCAAGTATATAATAGCCACTCTTTTTTAAATATTTAAAGTCTGAAATATCCCCATTAGGATGTAAATAAAACTCTATTATATTTACTCTATTTATATTTAAATTTTTGGTTAAATTTACTTTAGCAACTCTTGTTAAAACTTCCTGAGTGATTCTTCTCATAATTTCTTGATTATCTAGTATATACTTTTGTTGCTCAAGGCTTAATTTTCCAAATATATCACCATAAAGTTCTTTAATATTATTATTGATACTATTTTTACTAACTATTGTATTTTTCTTTTTTTTAACTTCTTGATTTGATTTATCATCCAATAACCAATCATAAGATTCATATTTTTTGTTAATCTTTTTCTTTTGAGGGAGCTTAATATATGGTTTTTTTGGTAATACAGATTTTATTTTTTCTTTTTGTTCTTGAAGTTTTTTAGGTTTTAGTTTGATTATTTTAGGTAAAACTTTTTTTTGTTCTACCTTTTGTTTTTTATATTTTATAAGTGGTTTTTCTACAGATTTTACTTTTGGATGAACTATTTTTTTGAGTTGCTTACCTTTTGGCATTGGTGGAATTTTAGTTATAACAACCTTCTCTTTTGGTTTGCTTACACTTTTTTGTTTTTCAATTTTAGGTATTTTTTCTATAATTTTTTTTGGTAATTCCATTAAAGATACTTTAATTATGTCTTTTTTAGGTTCTACTGGTTTTTTAATATCATGTATCATGCTACCAAGAAACCAAAAGATAATTAAAAGAAGTATATGAATTAAAAGTGCTACAAATAGAGCAAAAGATGAACGGTTCAAGCTGTTCCATTTATTTTAGAATTTTTAGAGGCAACCGTTATTATAACAAATATAGATTAATACTTATTAGCTATAATATCAAAAATTTTATTAAGGTCATTTTATGAGTACAGATAGTTCACTTAAAGCTTTTAAACAAGCACAAGATTTAATTCCAGGTGGAGTAAATTCTCCAGTTAGAGCATTTAGTAGTGTTGGAGGTTCGCCTATATTTATTGCTGAGGGTGAGGGAGGATATTTAAAAGATATTGATGGAAACAAGTATGTTGATTTTGTTCAAAGTTGGGGTCCACTTATTTTTGGTCATAGAGATGAATCAATTGAGGAAGCAGTAATTAATGCTGTTAAACATGGACTTAGTTTTGGTGCTCCAACAGTGGCTGAAACAGAGTTAGCAAAACTTGTAGTATCTATGTTTAACTCTATTGATAAAATTAGATTTGTAAGTAGTGGAACAGAAGCTGTAATGAGTGCTATCCGTCTTGCTCGTGGTTTTACTGGTCGTGATGATATTATTAAGTTTACTGGTTGTTACCATGGTCATAGTGACTGTCTTTTAGTTGAAGCTGGAAGTGGTGCTGTAACTTTTGGGAACCCAAGTTCGCCTGGTGTTCCAGCTGATTTTACAAAACATACACTTCTCGCAACTTATAATGACATAGAGAGTGTAAAAAAATGTTTTGCGGATAGCAGTGATATTGCATGTATTATTATTGAACCAATTGCTGGAAATATGGGTCTTGTTCCTGCTGATAAAGAGTTTTTAGCAGAGTTAAGAAAGATTTGTGATGAAAATGGTGCGTTACTTATTTTTGATGAAGTTATGAGCGGTTTTAGAGCTTCTATAAATGGTGCTGAATCTATCACTGGTACAACACCAGATATTGTAACTCTTGGTAAAGTTATTGGTGGTGGTATGCCAGTTGGTGCATTTGGTGCAAGAGCTGATATTATGGCAAAACTTTCACCTGAGGGACCAATATATCAAGCAGGGACTTTAAGTGGAAATCCTGTCGCAATGGCAGCTGGATTTGCAGCTCTTAGTAAGTTAAAACAAAATGCAGCTGTTATGTCAGTTTTAAATACTAGGGCTGTTAGATTAGTTGAGGGTATGAAAGTAGCTGCAAGTGAGTGTGGTATAACAATGCAGATAGATACGAGAGGAAGCATGTTTGGTTTCTTTTTTAACGATGCTCCTGTTAAAAACTTTGCTGATGCATGTAATTCAAATGCTGAACTTTTTGCTTTATTTCACTCTAAGATGTTAGCAGAAGGTTTCTATTTTGCATGCTCACTTTATGAAACAGGTTTTATCTCAACTGCAACTACTGATGAGATGATAGAAGATACAATTGTAGCAAGCCAGAAAGTATTTAAAGCTATTGTAAATGGCTAACAAGGTTAATGGTAAAGAGAGTTCTTTGGGGCATGAAGATAAAGAAAATTCTCAGGAAAATACTCAAAAT
The DNA here is from genome assembly GCA_021648465.1 of Sulfurimonas sp. GTDB lineage: Bacteria > Campylobacterota > Campylobacteria > Campylobacterales > Sulfurimonadaceae > Sulfurimonas. The sequence continues at coordinate 11,686 of JAKISR010000001.1, forward strand.
ATAGAGAAAGAAAAACCAAGAATAAAACCTATTATTGAGGCTGCTGATAGCCTTTCCTTAGGTATATCAATGGTTGTGGCAGTACTTATTGGTGTTGGTATAGGTTTATTATTTAAAAATTTAACTGGTATGGTTTGGACACTCTGGGTTGGTGTATTCATTGGTATCGCAGCAGCAATTATGAATATTTATAAAGCATATTCAAAACAATATAAAGATTATGAAGAGCTCGCAAAAGAGCCTCGTTATGCAATAAAGAAAAAACTTGAAGAAAATGAAGATGATGAGGACTATAGCAATAAAAACTATTAAACTTCTATTTTTAACAGAGTTAATTATCTTAGCTACAAATATCATATCTTTTACTTTTTTTATGAATCTTCAAATTGCATTTTTAAGTAGTTTTTTTATAATTATTGGTTCAGCATATGCGTATAAAAAGATGGTGAAAGATCAGATTACTATTGATAATTCTAAAGGGGAAAGAGATCTTTTAGATGAAATTGAAGATCCACATGAACTTTATGATGACACACCTATAAATTATGCTCCCACTGATAAACTTGATTTAAAAGCTATAGTTAAAGAGGAGAAGAAAAAGATTAAAATCTTAAATCTTAAAGATATTAAAAAAGGTTCTAAAGCAGGTTTTTCTCTTTTTAGACTTTTGCCATATCTATTTTTGATTTTAGGATTTATTGCACTTAAAAATAATGAATTATTAGATATTTTTATTTACCTACCATCTTTATTATTAGGTATTATTATTGGACATATTAGTTCTAAGAGGTAATCATAGGGATATTAATAGTTATTTTTTTCTTTATATCAATATAAAAACTTGTATTTGCAGCTAATATTTCAAGTTTATTTACTTTTTGAGTATCTATGATTTCAGCACCTATTTCAACAGAAAGAATGCTATACTTGTTTTCTTCAAATTTTATATGTTCACCAATACGATAAAATATTTTAGTACATATATTTTTATTTTCACTAAAACATTCATATATATTATTTAAAATCTTAATAAAACTATTTGAGTTTAGAATAATTTCTGGAATAGTCGGATCAAACTCTTTTTTGAAATTTATTTGTGAGTTTATGGATTTTGTAGATATACATAAATCAACGAGAGTGTATATATTTACTAACTCACCAACAGGTTTTGGTTTGTTTAACTTAAATGATGGAGCCTGGTATAGTTTAATACCTATTTCATCATCATTTTCATAACCAACGGTAAGTGCAAAAAATTTATAACGACCAAATTCTAATTCTATAAAAGTTGTTTTAAATCCAAATGTTATATTTGCGTATGTAGTAGCAAAAGAGAATAGTTCATCAGTAGTAATTGCACCAAGAAGAAATTGTGCTTCAGCATTTAATGACTTTATTTTACCATTTGAGCTAAATAGTACGAAAGGATTATAATCGTACTCTACCCATTGTTGCTCAAAAGTCATAATACTAAAACTACTCTTCTATATAATTTTTAAGTTTTCTTCCAACTTTAGGATGTTTTAGTTTTTTAATAGCACTTGATTCGATTTGGCGAACTCTTTCACGTGTAACGCTAAGCTCTTTTCCAATCTCTTCTAAGGTTCTATCACTTTCATCATCCATAATTCCAAAACGAAGTTTAATAACAGCTTTCTCTCTCTCATTTAATTGCTCTAAAACATTTTCTATTTGAGCTTTTAAATCATCTTTTAATATTGCATCAGATGGAGACAGGGATGTTTTATCTTCAATAAAGTCACCAAAACGACCATCATCTTCACTACCAATTGGTGCTTCAAGCGAGATAGGTTCTTTTGTTATTTTAATAACATTTTTAACTTTTTCTACAGATAACCCAACTTCTTCAGCAATTGTATCAACATCTGGTTCTTTACCATGTTCTTGAAGATGTTTACGCATAATTTTATTTATACGGTTAATAGTTTCAATCATATGAATTGGTATACGAATAGTTCTAGCTTGATCTGCTATAGCACGAGAGATTGCTTGACGAATCCACCACGTAGCATATGTTGAGAACTTATAACCTTTTTTATACTCAAACTTATCAACTGCCTTCATCAGACCAATGTTACCTTCTTGAATAAGGTCAAGAAAAGGAAGACCACGATTTGTATATCTTTTAGCGATTGATACAACAAGTCTAAGATTTGATTTTGCCATTTTTGTTTTTGAGATTTCAGAGATGTTTTTACCACGTTTTATTTGCTCTAAAATATCTGCAAGTTTTTCAGGTTCCATATCAAAACTATTTTTTGATGCTTCTTTGGTTTGAACAAGTTTTTTAATTTCCATATATGTACTAACCATTGTTGCTTCTGGAACCATATTGGCAATATCTTCTTTTATTAAGTCACTAATTTTATCTACTAAAATTTTATGATTCGCTCTTAGTGTATTATTAAAAAGTGGAAGTTTGTACTCAAGTCTTTTTAACTCTTTTTCATAACCATCATCACTTTTAAGGGCAGTTTCCATAGCTTTAACAAGTTCGTTAATTAGTTTTGAGGTTGGACCTAAGTCTAGTAATTTTTCTTTTAATATACCTTTTTTAAAAGTCACATTTAAGAAGTATTGAATTATATCTAAGGTTAATTCAGTATTTGAATTATCTAATGTTTTTTCTGTAAATTTTATCCAGTCTTTTTTAGCTTTTTCAAGAGCTTTAAAACTTAAAGTTACTTTTTCAACTCTTGTTTTATCTCTTGCTGTAAGTGTTTTTTCTTCAATTGCTTGATCATTTGTGTTTTCATCATCCGCATCTTCATCTTTTTCATCTTCAAAGCTTTTAAATAATTCTTTAACTCTTCTTTCTCTATTGATCAAAGGTTCTTTATAATCTAGAATAAATTCAATTAAGTAAGGAACAGAACAGATGGCATCAATAATAATACTTTCTCCACCTTCTATCTTTTTAGATATCTCTATCTCTTCTTCTTTTGTAAGAAGAGGAATTTGTCCCATCTCTCTAAGATACATACGAACAGGGGAGTCTGAGCGTGACCATTCTAAAAGTTCGTGCTCTTTTAGTATGTCAAATTTATCTGTATCATTGTTTTCAAGCATTTTTCTTTGAGCATTTCTTCTAGCTTCTGCTTCTTTGTTGTTTAAAAGTTTTGCGTGTTCTGAAGCAGTATAGATGCAAGTTTTATTTTTTTGTATAAGTTTAAAAATATTTTTTGCTTGTGCTGCCGTTGGTTGTTTATCAAAAAGTTCGATGAGTGTTTCGTATGTCGCGCACTCTTTTGGTTTTTGAGTTGTAAAGAATGTGTCAATTGCTTTGTTGAGTTCTTTAGCTGTCATATAAGGATTGCCTTGTTTGTATTTTAAGAATTTTCAAAGGTGGATTATACCCAAATTTTCTTAAATATGTATTTCTAACATTACTATATCGGTAATCAAAATAAAATACTAAAATAAAATAAAAATACTTGGAACACACTTTGCTTTATCTTTTAAAATATAATGCGAATAAAGGAAATATATGCAAAGTGGCTATTATAGTTCAGCGGCTGGAATGGTTACACAATTCAATCGTCTTGATACTATTGCAAACAACCTTGCAAATGTCAATACAATCGGATTTAAAGAGGATAATTTAGTTGTAGGTGATTTTATGCGTTTGTACAAAGAGGCTAGAGATGAACTTCCAAATGAAAATCATACAAAAAATGCAGCTCAATTTTTAAATAGAACTATAACTAAAGCACCACAAATTGTTGATTCATACACTAACCATTCTCTTGGTGTTTTGCAAAAAAGTAATAATCCACTAGATATGGCTCTTTCACGTGAAGGACTTTTTTTCTTAGTTAAAACTCCTGATGGAGTGAGACTAACAAGAGATGGTTCTTTTACAAAAGATGATGAGGGTAGGCTTGTAACCAAAAGTGGTTACGAAGTGCTTCCAAGTGATTATTTTTCTTCAAAAGATTCAATTCAATTAAATCAAGAAGATAGTATTGTTCAAATTGATAAAAATGGTCAAATATCAACAAATATACCAAATAGTGTAAAACTTATAGAGGGTTCAAAATTTTTTATAGCTCAACCTGATAATATTGCTCTTTTAAAAAAAGAGGGTAATAATCTTTATAGATATGATTCTAAAGAAGAGCTAGTAAGCTTGGAAGAAAGTGGGGCTGTAAAGCAGGGCTTTATAGAAAAAAGTAATGTTAATGCTGTTAAGATGATGACACAATTGATTGAGACAAATCGTTTAGTTGGAATGTATCAAAAAGCTATGCAGGTACAGATGGATGATATGAATAGCGACGCTATAAATAAACTAGCTAAGAAATCTTAAGGAGTTAAATTATGATGCAATCATTATATACTGCTTCAACAGGAATGTTGGGGATGCAAACACAAATTGATGTTACAGCAAATAATATTGCCAATGTAAATACAATAGGCTTTAAAAAATCTCGTGCAGAATTTGCTGATCTTATGTATAAAGTTATGGAATATGCTGGAACATCAACAAGTGATGTTACAAAAAGTCCAACAGGTATAGAAGTAGGGCTTGGTGTAAGACCTACCGCAATTAACAAAATCTTCTCAGAAGGTAGTTTAAAGCAGACTGATAATCAACTTGACTTAGCTATAACGGGTAGAGGTTTTTTTAAGCTTGAACTTCCAGATGGAACAGAAGTATACTCAAGGAATGGGGCATTTAAGATAGATGAAAATGGTACTATGGTTAATAGTGATGGGTATAAACTGGTTCCAGAAGTTGTAATTCCACCTGATGCTACAAATATTTCTATTGGTACGGATGGAACTATTACAGTTATTCAGCCTGGTCAAACACAAGCAACACAAATTGGGCAGGTTACTCTTACAAATTATATAAATCCAGCCGGCCTTCATTCACTAGGAGATAATTTATATATTGAAACTGATAGTTCAGGTCAGCCAGTTGAAGGAACACCAGGTTTAGATGGACTTGGAGATCTAAGACAGGGTTTTGTTGAACTTAGTAATGTTGAACTTGTTGTTGAACTTACAGATTTGATTACAGGCCAAAGAGCTTATGATTCTAACTCAAAAGTTATTACAACAAGTGATGAAATGTTACAAACAACAAATAATCTTAAAAGATAATAATTACCTAAATTAGGTTTGATATCATATAGTAGTAATTTTTTCTAAATTATTAATTATTACTTTAGTCTATTTTATATATAATTCTTACTAGTATCAATATATTACTAAGATGAGATTAATTATGAAATTTACAAGTGGAAATATTGTTAGTGATTTTTTTCAAAGAGCCTTGTTCGCAATGATTTTTATTGGACTTCTTAGCTCGGTAGTAATTTATTTTTACCAACAATATGCTTTTAACAGCTCTTTAGCTAATCAAATTAAAATTAATGTAGATAAAAAATTAAAAAAATATAATAAAGATTTAAAACTATTACCCTTTAGTATGATTGAAAATGATGCTAAAGCATTTGCGGAAGAACTTGGATTTTTAACTATAGAAATTTATAGTAATAAAAAAGAGAATCTTTTTCATTTTATCTCAGAAGATAAAGAGGATTATGAAAAATTAAAATTAATGCAAAGCTATGACATATATTTAAATCATATTTTTCCAACAGGTAAAAAAATGATTTTTGATTTTTTTGAGGGATCAAAAGATAATTATTTTTTACAAATTTTTTACCCACTATACAAAGATGATGTATTGCTAGGATATATAGAAGGTATAGCATATATAGAGCCATCAATAATTAGGGAGTTTAAAAAAACAATTTATACTACAATTGTAACTGTAGTGTTGACAATATTTATTTTTGCATTATTAATCTTTCCACTTATTTATATTGCATATACAAAATTAAATAAAAGTAGAATAGAGCTTTTAAAAAGTAATATAACAGCTATACATATCATAGGAAATGCTATAGCATTAAGAGATAATGATACTGATGAGCATAATTATAGAGTTACACTTTATTCAATTAAATTTGCAGAAATAATGAATATAGATAGTAAAGAGATAAAAAAATTAATAATTGGTGCTTTTTTACATGATGTTGGTAAAATAGGGATAACAGATACTATACTGCTTAAAAATACCAAGCTTGATGAAGATGAATTTAAAACCATGCAAGCACATGTAATGAAAGGAGTAGAATTTATAAAAGGAAATAACTGGCTCTCTTTAGGTAAAGATATTATTTTATTTCATCATGAAAAACATGATGGCAGTGGTTATCCACGAGGTATTAAAGGTGAAAACATACCTTTAATAACTCGTATTTTTAGTATAATAGATGTTTTTGATGCGTTAACTTCAAAAAGACCATATAAAGAGGCATTTAGCTATGACAAGGCAATTAAAATATTAAACGATGGTAGAGGTAAACACTTTAATGCAAATATATTAGATGAATTTATAAAAATATCAAAAGAACTATATATAATTACTCAATCAAAGTCTAAAAAATTGTTACAAAATGAATTGGATACTTATATCCACAAGTATTTTTTAGATTTAAACAAATAACTTTTGTTTAAATCTAGATTTTAGTGTAAAATATAATATTTCCTTAGTATTGAGTATAACAATGAATAAACCTAGTATAAAATCCATCACTATTAAAAAACTTATTCGCTTTTTTCTTGTATTTGCTATTGTATTAAGTACAATTTTAGCAATTAATTTTAGAGATTTTGCTCAAGAAACTGTGGAGAAGAAGGCATTTGCTATTGCAGATATGGTAAAAGCTGGTCTTACCTCACATATGAAAGCCAATATTATGGATAAAAAAGAATACTTTATTAATGAGATTGCTTCTACTTATGATGTTGATTCTATAGCGATAATACGCTCTGATAATGTTATAAATCAATTTGGTCTTGAAAATAATATGCAAAAGGGTATCGAAGACGATATAAGAGTTGTATTTGAGACAAAAAAACCACTTTTTAATTGGAATGAATTTAGTGATAGTGTAAAAATTAGAGCTATTGTTCCTTATATCGCAACATCGCAAGATGCACTTAGTTGTGTAAGCTGTCATAATGTTGAAGTTGGAGAAATATTAGGTGCGATAGATATGCAAATAGATGCTACATCATATCGTGATTTAACTATAATTTATGTGGGAATGATTGCTCTTTCGATACTTTTATTTTCAATTTTTGTAATTACAAATATGTTTAAAGTAATTAATAAACATATTAGTAAACCTTTGCATAAACTTATATTTCAAGCAAGAGAAGCACACGCTCATCACAGTATGATAGATTCTAACTTTTATGATAGCTATGAAATGGAAGATGTTGCTACAAATATTAATAAATTTAGTAAGGATATTCTTAAAAAACAAGATGAGTTGGAAAATAAAAATAAAGAGTTGTTATATCTTAATGAAGAGATAGAAGGGACACTTAGAGAGATACTAATTGCGATGGGTAAATTAGAAGAAGTCCGATCAAGTGAAACAAAAAATCATACAACAAGAGTTGTTAAGTTAACAAAATTACTTTCTGAAAAACTTAGATTAAGTGATGAAAATATTAAAGTTATAACAATTGCTGCACCTATTCACGATATTGGTAAAGTAGCTATTTCTGATAAAATTTTAAATAAACCAGCAAAACTTACAGAGGAAGAATTTGAAATAATGAAAAAACATGTTGATTATGGTTTTTTAATACTCAAGCACTCAAACAGAGAAATAATTAAAGCAGCGATGCATATAACATATGAGCATCATGAAAAATATGATGGCAGTGGTTATCCTAATTCTTTAAAAGGTGAAGAGATACATATATTTGCACGAATAGTTTCTCTGGTTGATGTTTTTGATGCTTTGTCAAGCAAAAGATGTTATAAAGAAGTTTGGTCAAAAGAAAAAGTTATTGAGTATATTGCTAATGAAAAAGGCAAACATTTTGATCCTGTTATTGCAGATGTGTTTTTAAACAATGTTGATGAATTTTATAAGATAATTGAAGATAATTGCTAGAGTATGCACTTTATAAAAGTAAAATCATATTTTAGATATAATCGCAAAATTAATTACAAGTAATAACTAGGAATTTATATGCAAAAAGCAAATATTAATGGTAAAGTTTGGAGATTTGGTAAAGATATTGATACTGACTTAATAATAGCAGCTCGATACTTAAATACTTCGATACCACAAGAGCTTGCGAAACATATTATGGAAGATGCAGATCCTGAATTTGTAAACAAAATGAGTGTTGGTGATATTATTGTGGCAGATGAGAATTTTGGTTGTGGAAGCTCAAGAGAACATGCTCCAATAGCTTTAAAAGCAGCTGGTATTGCAGCAATTATTGCACCAACATTTGCAAGAATTTTTTACAGAAACGCATTTAACATGGGTCTTCCTATTTTTGAACTCTCAGAGAGCGCAGAGATAAGTGAAGGTGATGAAATTAGTGTTGATATGAATAATGGAACAATTACAAATAAAACTACAAATAAAACTTACAACTTTACTCCTATTCCAGAGTTTATGCAAGAGCTCCTTGATGCAGGTGGATTAATGAATTTTGCACAAAATGAGATAATAGCACAAGGAAATATATAATGAAAACATACAAAATTGCATTAATTAAAGGTGATGGTATTGGTCCTGAAATTATTGAAGAAGCTGTAAAAGTTTTAGATGCTGTTGCTTCATGTTTTGATTTTGATTTTGAATATGAAGAGGCTCTTATGGGTGGTTGTGCTTATGATATTACAGGTGACCCGCTACCAAAAGAGACTATTAACATCTCTTTAAATAGTGATGCTGTCCTTTTTGGTGCAATAGGTGGATCAAAATGGGATTCACTTCCTCGTGAAAAAAGACCAGAAAGTGGGCTTTTAAAATTTCGTAAGGAGCTTGGTGTTTATGCGAACCTTCGTCCAGCTGTTGTTTATGATGAACTAATAAATGCATCTTCATTAAAACCTGAAATCATCATGGGTGTTGATATTATGGTTATTCGTGAGCTTATCGGTGGTATATATTTTGGTGAACCAAAGGGTCGTACAGAAGATAAGGGTTGGAACACTATGGTTTACACAAGAATGGAGATAGAGCGTATTGCACACCAAGCATTTAAAATTGCACAAAAAAGAGATAAGAGAGTATGTTCAATTGATAAAGCAAATGTTTTAGATGTATCACAATTATGGCGTGATGTAGTAACTGAGATTTCAAAACAGTACCCAGATGTAGAGTTATCTCATATGTATGTTGATAATGCTGCAATGCAGTTGATATTAAATCCAAGACAATTTGATGTAATGCTTACAGGGAATATTTTTGGTGATATTTTAAGTGATGAAGCATCAATGCTTTGTGGTTCTATTGGACTACTTCCATCTGCTTCAGTTGGTGAAAAAATAGGTGTTTATGAACCTATTCATGGTTCAGCTCCAGATATTGCAGGTCAAGGCATAGCTAATCCAATTGCCACCATAGCATCTGCTTCAATGATGCTCAAACATGCTCTTAGTGAAAATGCTGCGGCCAAAAAGATAGATAATGCAATTAAAAGAACACTAAAAGAGGGCTATAGAACAAAGGATTTAGCTCAATATGATGCTAAAGAGGTTTGTTCAACTAGTGAAATGGGCTCAATAATAGCTAATTATGCAGCGAAATGAAAACATTAACTTTAGCAAATATCTATGAACTTCAGGGCTTAAAAGAAGAAGCTTTAGAAATTTATAAAGAAATTTTAAAAAAAGATTCTTCAAAGAATGATGCAAAAATTGCTATAAAAAGATTATCAGGTATGAGAAAAGATTTTTTAAATGTAAATACACAAATGAAAGATTTTTTTTTAAAATTAGATAGTGATGTTGAGTTTATTGAATTTGAAAGGTGGTTATTAAAATTATGGAATTAAAAGATGTAATACTCTCTACATTAGCGGAAATGGAAGATATAAAATCTATCAACAATGATTCAAGTTTAAATAAAAAAATTAAAAAAACAACTAAAGAAAATATTGCAAATAAGCCAAAACTAAAAACAAAATTACAAAAGAATGAACTTACTTCTGAAATTATACTTAAAAATGAAGATGGGCAAAGTATAGATAGTGAACTTCACTTTTTAACATCAATGAAAGAAAGGATGCTTGTTCTATTTGAAGGTTTTCAAGCACCAAATAATACAAATATAGAAGCAAAAATCGATATGACTTTAAATTTTTTAGAGTATATTCTTGTTACTATTGATATAAGACTTAAAGAGCTAGAAGAAGGGAAAGCTTAATGGCTCAGTATAGAGTACTTATAGATGCAAATGATGAAAAAGGTTTAGTTCATAAAATATCTACTCTATTTTATAATAAAGATTTAAATATACTCTCAAATAATGAGTTTGTTGATAGAGAAAATAATAAATTTTTTATGAGAAGTGTTGTTGATGGAGAGATAGAATATTTAGATTTAAAAGAATCTTTGTCTAAAGTTTTACCAAACAATGTAAATATTGAAGTAATTAAACCCCAAAAGAAAAATATAATTATAATGGTAACAAAAGAGATGCATGCACTTGGAGATATTTTAATTCGCCATGAAGCAGGAGAACTTGAGGCAAATATTTTATGTGTAATATCAAATTATAGTGATTTAAAATCACTTGTTAGTAAGTTTGATATCCCATTTGTAACAATATCGCATGTAGGTTTAGATAGAGTAGAACATGAAAATAAAATTTTAGATTGTTTATCTCGATATAAAGATATTGACTATATTGTTTTAGCTAAATATATGAGGATATTAACCCCTGGATTCGTAGAACAATATGAAGATAAAATAATTAATATCCATCACTCTTTTTTACCAGCATTTATAGGGGCAAATCCATATAAACAGGCTTTTGATAGAGGCGTTAAAATCATTGGAGCAACATCTCACTTTGTAAATAACAACCTTGATGAGGGTCCAATTATTGCTCAAGAAGTGATTCATGTAGATCACGCATATGGATGGAGAGATATGCAACGGTCTGGTCGTAATGTAGAAAAAATTGTTCTCTCTAGTGCTTTAAAATTAGCACTAGAAGATAGAATTTTTGTATATGCGAATAAAACTGTAATCTTTTAATGTCTTTTAATTTAGTTTTAGTAAATCCTCAAATACCAAATAACACTGGTGCAATAGGACGTCTTTGTGTAAATGCAGGAGTGAGTTTGCATATAATTAAACCAATAGCTTTTGATATAGATGAAAAAGCTGTAAGACGCGCTGGACTTGATTATTGGGAAAAACTTGATTTACATGTATGGGAATCAATTGATGATTTTTTTGATAATAACGAAATTAAAGATAACGCATATTTTGCTACTACTAAAACAGATAAACCGTACTTTGATGTAAAGTTTAAAGAGGGTGATTTTATATTTTTTGGAAGTGAGACAGCTGGAATTCCAGAGGATATTTTAAATAAATATAAAGAGCAAAATATCACAATTCCAATGACTAAAGAAGGAAGAAGTCTTAACTTAGCAATAAGTACAGGAATAGTACTTTATGATGCTATTAGGCAAAATTACAATACATTTAAGGAAAACATATGAACCCAGTTGTTGATACTATAATGCTAATACTATTTTTATTATTTATGGTTTTTATATTTGTTGGATACCATAAATCAAAAGTAAAACAAAGAGAAGCTGAAGAAAAAAGAGTCAAAGTCAAAGATTTAGAAGTAAGTTCAGATAATTCAAATGAATCCAATAAAAGCATATAAATTAATATACGGGCATCTCTAAATTTAAGCTTTTAAAAAAATTTCTCTGCCCAAAATTCAATGCTTTCTTCAAATTTATCCAATACATTTTTTACAATTATTATCATTTCGAATCCTTTAATTAATTTTTAAATATTACATATAAATTTAGATAAATGTAATAAATATTGCATTTTGTCATATTTTTTTTGACTTAATAGTAAAAAACTATTATAATTTGAAATATTTTAAGTTTAATCAGAGGAAAAATCATGAAAACATTTTTAGAAGTTGTTGAAGAGATTAAAAGTATAGTTTCTACTGAGTTTAGTGGTAAAAAAATATTTGACAAAGATGTGGCAGATGTACTTGGTGTTACTCAAATGAATTTTGCAACTATGAAAAAAAGAAATAAAATTCCTTTTGGTGAACTTTTAGATTTTTGTGCAACAAAATCTATCTCTATTAACTGGATACTTTATGGTCAATCTCCAGAGAGTTTAGTAGATGCCACAAATAAATTTTTTATGATTAAGTATTTTGAAGATGTTAATGCTAGTGCAGGTGGTGGTGCAAATAGTGATTTTGATGAGCCAAATGAGGTTGAAATTCCGCATGCTTTTGTGCAAATGCTTGGTGGTAAAAATGAGATAAAGCACATAGAAGCTATAAATGTTTCAGGCGACTCAATGGAACCAATATTTTCATATAATGATATAGTTTTTATAAATAGAAATAAAACTGATTTGCAAAGAGGTGGAATTTTTACCATAAGAACTGAAGCTGGACTATTTATAAAAAGAGTTCAAAAGAGAATAGATGGTAAAATTGATATCATATCTGACAATAATACATACTCAACCCAAACTCTTGAATTAAGTGAGGTAGAAGTGATAGGTAGAGTTGTTAGTAGATTTGGTGATATTTATTAAAGGTTTTAAATGAAATACGTATTTATAATACTAGTAACTATTTTACTTGTTGGTTGTTCAGTTAAAAATACAGAATCAATTAAAAATGAAATTTCTAAGGAAGAGTTAAAAACTAAAGAAATAAAAAAAGAAGTTTTTGTTGATGAAAATTTAACTAAAGTTAAAACAGAGAATGATGCAATTGAAAATTTTGTATATGAGATAGAACAAGAAAGCATAGAGATATATGATTTAGTTACAATTCCCCAAGATGTAAGGTATTTTTTAAACAATATTCCTTATGAAGTTTTTTCATACGATATTCAAAAAAAATATGAAAAAAAATATTTTAATATTTGGAATATAGATAGCCCAAAGATGAGTTTAAAGTCTGTAAAATGGCCATTTGCAGTATATAGAGTTGGAAAAAGTTATGGAGAAAATCTTAAACTTATAAAACAAAACTTTTTTGATGAAATGATGAAGAATTCAAATTATAAGGCGTATTCAACTTTAAATAAAAAAGCTGTTGTTTTACGAAACGCAAATATAAGAGCTTTTCCTACAAATAGACCACTACTTAAAGACCCTTTACTCGCTGGAGAAGGGTTTCCATTTGATTATTTACAAAATAGCTCTATATCAGCTAACAAACCTCTCTTTATTTCACACTATTCAAAAAATAGAGAATGGGTTCATGTTTTTAGTAGTTTTGCATTTGGATGGGTTAAAGCTAATGAACTTGTAATAATAGATGATAAAGATAGCCAACAGTGGCAAAAAGCCCAACAAATTAAAATTATAAAAGAGGGTGTTTCTATATATGATGATACAGGAGAGTTTTTATTTAAAACTAAAATAGGGATGATGTTTGCTTTAGTATCAGAAGATGAAGATTCATATACAGCGTTGATAGCTTCATCTCAAAAGGGTAGTGAACCGTTATACAATAAATCAAAAATATCAAAAGCAATAGCTAGTAAAGATGTTTTAATGCTCAATAGAGAAAATTTAGAAAATATTATAAATGAAGTTGCAAAAACAAACTATGGTTGGGGTGGAATGTATGAGCAACGAGACTGTTCTTCAATGCTAAGAGACTTATTTGCGCCTTTTGGCATTTGGCTTCCTAGAAACTCATCACAACAAAGTAAAATAGGTAAAGTTATAAGTTTTAAAGGGATGAGTGATGAAGAGAAAGTAGAAACTATTAAAAATAAAGCCATACCTTTTGAAACATTATTATACAAAAGAGGGCATATTGCTCTTTATGTTGGTACTTACGATGATGAAATAGTTATTTTTCATAACACATGGGGAATCAAAACAACAAAAGATGGTGTAGACGGTAGGATTATAATAGGGAGGCCAGTTTTTAGTAGTTTAAATTTAGGTAGTTATCAAAATTATTATAATGAAGAATCGGGAATACTTAAAAATTTAAAAAGTATGAATATTTTAACTAGATAGTTGAGTTATTATGCTTTTACATCCAAAAGTGTACCGAAAATCTCGTCTTGAGTTTTAATTGCTGCTACATTAAAAGCAATCGCATTTTGTGCAATAATTTGATCTGGAATTTCTTTTGATATGTCTGTTTGACTATTAAGTGAGCCATTGTCATCAGCTTTAATATTGTGTGCTGACACAGAACTTCCGTTATCAGATATTCTTGTATCACTTGGCCTAAAAGCATCAGTATTTACATTTGCAATATTATTTGCACTTGTATTTAACATGGTTTGATGAGCTTGAATTGATGAAATATTGTTAGACACATTCATGTATAACTCCTTGCTTGTACTAATTATATATAGATAAAGCTAAAAATAGGTTTATTTATATAAAGTAATTTTATAGTTGTATAATACAATTAAAAGCACTTCTAAAAACTTCCCGTAGTCGCAGAAGAGTTTTGCAAAAAAGTCTAATATATTTCTAAGGAAAAAAATGCAAATAATATTATTAAAAATTGTATTAGTATTAAGTATTTTAACTTCATTATCAAATGCTCAATGCATGAATAAAAAATTAAATGTTGAAAATACTATTAGAACCGCTATTTTGTGCGAACCATTAAATTTAATATCTTCTATGCCTTTAGTTTTAGTATATCATGGACGAGGAGGAAGTGCTAAGGGTATGTTTGGTACTGCTTTGCATAAAGAATGGCCTGAAGCATTAGTACTGTATATGGATGGATTAAAAGGTAATCCAGCACCTTATGACCCAAAAGGAAAAAGAGCAGGATGGCAAATCAATACAGGTGATATGGGTGATCGTGATTTAAGATTTAGTGATGCAGTTTTAAAAGTTTTATTTAACAACTACAAGATAGATATTAAAAAAATCTTTGTAGTAGGTCATTCAAATGGCTCTAGTTTTGGAGCCTTGCTTTGGGCAACCAGTGGTGAGATGTTTAAAGGTTTTGCCTTTTCAGCTGCACAGGCTGGTACACTTATAGGCCAAGTAAAATCAAATAATGTCTTTATGGCGATGGGTAGGAAAGATAATCTTATAAAATTTGACAGACAAAAGATGTCTATTAAGTACGCCATAAATAGATTTGATATGACATTAGTAAAAGATATAAAAAAAAGTGTGAAATTATATAAAGATAAAAATGGTAAAAAATTACTTTCATACATACATGATGGTGGACATATTTGGCCTAAAGAGCAGACAAAAGATATAGTGATTTTTTTTAAGAGTTTAGATTAGATTCTCAGCTTGAGATATAAAAAATATTTAAAAAAGTAGAGATAAAATAGTATTTATAAAATATATTCACCAATAAAATCTTGAAAAATCAGAAGTATTACGGTAAATATAATACTAGCAACCAAAAGATAAACAGCTTTTCTACACAAAAAGATATTTAAAAAGTTTTTCACTCCAAATGCTTTGATAGTCAAACTAAAGCTTACAAAGCCACTGATAGTACCTGCAAGGGCTAACCCACTTGCTCCCATAGGCGAGATTAGGGTTAGGGCAAATAGTATGTATGATGCTAGAGAGAAGGTTGCTATTTTTGCAGCACGTATTTGTTGTTCTTTTGCATAAAGCCAGAGTAAAAATAGTTTTTGCAATCCAAAAGGGATAAGTCCTATCATGTACATTTGTAGTACCATGGTTGTGTTTAGTGTGTCTCGTGTGTTAAAAGAGCCTCTCTCAAAAAGTAACCAAATTATCTCATGTGAAAGTATAAATCCACCGATAGCACTTGCTGTTAGTAAAAATGCTAAAAACCAAAAAGCACGTTGTAAAAACTCTAGTGCTTTAGTTTTATCTTTATCTTTTATATATCTTGCTATGCGAGGAAAAATGGCTATAGCAGTTGCAATGGCAAAAAGAGCTAACGGAAGTTGAAATATACGGTTTGCGTAGTATAGGTAGCTGATAGAACCACTTACTAAAAAAGAAGCTAAAAAAGTGTCTAAAAATGCACTAGCTTGTGGTGTTGAGTTTCCCCAAATTGCAGGAAAAAACTGTTTTTTAAATCTTTTTGTTTCTTCTTTTACTTTTATAGATTTTGTTTTTAGATATTTAAAACCGCCGAATGCTACTTTATGAAGTCCTAGTTTATATATGGCAAGTATATGCACCGCTAATTGTAAAATACCACCAACAACTACACCAAAACTTAGATAATAAACTATTTCAGCATTACTTTTATCTTGTGATAGATAAAGAGCTAAAATGAGTGAGATATTTAGAAGTGCAGTTGAGAATGCTGATGTTGCAAAGTGGTGTTTGTATTGTAAAATTGTACTAAAAAAAGTCACCGCGAAGATTAGTGGAAGATACCAAAAGTTTATGGCAACGTATACCGAAGCAATCTCTATGGTTTTATCATCAAAACCTACCGCTATGGCTTTTGTGGCTAGTGCTGGTAAAAGATTTACAAATAGGGCGATGATTAGTATAACAGAGAAAAAAATTATAAAAATATTTGCTGAAAAAACAGACCTATTTTTTGAAGAAGCAAAGGCTGGTATAAAAACTTGTGTAAAGGCTCCTTCTGCGAAAATTCTTCGAAAAAGGTTAGGAAGCTTAAAGGCGATGAAAAATATATCGCTATATATATTTGCACCAAGTGCTGATGCTGTGAGTAAATCTCTAAAAAAACCTAAAATTCTTGAGATTAAAATTCCAAAACTATTGGTAAAAATTGCTTTAAACATGGGCTTCTTTAGAGATTTATTTTTACTTTTACGAAAGTTTAACAAATATTTGATTAAAATGTAGTGTTTAATTTTAAAATTTAAGTTATGGATATTTTAAATGGGATTATTTAGCTCAAGTGAAGATGGCAAACCAATATTAAAAAAAATTCGTCCAACAGTTATAAAAACTAAAAATGTTGCTAAAGAGTTGATTGATATAGCAAAAAAAAATGATGTAAATGTAAATACATTAGATTTTGATATTTTAGAAGTAGAAAATTTTATTAGAACAAATAAAGATAAAGAAGAAGTTGACTGGGATACTATTAATGATCACGAACTTCATGAACTAGATGATGCAAAAGCAATTTTAAATAAAAATTTTCAAATAAAACAGATTTATGAGATAGAGATATATTCCAAAGAAGATAATGATATTTTTAAAAATTTTCATGTGGCTATTGGTGCAAATGCATCAAAATGTAAAATTTATTTAAGCATAAAAGCAGGTTCAAAAGTTATTACCAGTGAAGATTTTAATAAAATTTTTTTAAACCATATAAAAAAGAGTAAAGTTCGTGCTGGAATCTTAATAAATATTTTTGATGAGATGCTTAATGAACTTGTATCAAGAGTTTCAGCATTGGCAAAAGTAGAGGGTGAAATATTTTATGAAAAAAATGAAACCATACTTATAGCAGAATCACATGAGCCTACACCAACTGTCAACGATGAAATTATTATGCATTATGAAAAAAAAGTTGATATGGAAGAAGATAAACAAGTTGACTATTCAAATAGAGGTTTTATAAATAGTGTTTTAGAAAATGACTTGTTGATAGAATATATAAAACCACAAAAAGGTAAACCTGGCAGAAATTGTCGTGGTGAATTCATGGAACCAAAAGAACCAGAAGTGACAAGCGTACCAACATTTGGGATAGATGACACAATAGAAATGATAGATAATCAAAATAATATAGAATACCGTGCTAAACAAGCTGGTTATATCACTCTTGAGGGTACAACTTATATAATCAAATCAGAATTAGATGTTGATACAATAGATTTTAAATCTACTGGTTCTATCTCATCTGGAAAAGATTCAGAGGTAACTCTTAGTGTAAAAGAAAATGATTCTCAAAAAGATGCTATTGGTGAGGGTATGGAAGTTGAAGTAAGTGAGATAGATATAAAAGGAAATATTGGGCCGAATACAAAAGTAAGTGCTAAAAGGGCTACCGTAGAGGGTCAAACTCATATAAGTTCTGAAATTAGTGCAGATGATTTAACTATAAATGTGCATAAAGGTTTAGCTACTGGCGATAATATTACTATAACGCGACTTGAACAGGGGATAGTTGAGGGAAAAAAAGTTACAATTGCCCAAGCCGTTGGTGGAGAGATTAGGGCAAAAAATATTGAGATAGGAGTTTGTGCATCTTATGTTAAAGCAACTGCCTCAAGACTTATAGAGATACAAAAACTTCAAGGTAGTGAGAATGTGTTTACTATTGATCCATTACTACAAAGCGATAAGAAAAAAGGACACGGTAAAAATGAAAATGAAATATCTGAATTAAAAACTAGTGTAATTGAGATACAAAAAGAGATAGAAAAATATTCTAAGCTCGTTAGAGATAATTCAGCTTCTTTTAATGACGTTAAAAAAAGACTAATCCATTACAAAAAAAATGGCATACAATTGCCGTTATCATTTATAAATAAATATAAACAATTTAAAAAGATACAAGAACACTTAGATACAATCAAAAATGAAATAGAGGTAAAAAAAGACAAACTTCAACTTTTAACAACTAAAACAGCATCTTTTCAAGATAATATTTTTGATGCAAGAGTTATAAACAGGGATAGATGGCTTGGGCATAATGAGATAGTATTTAAGCTTGTTGACCCACCAATAGAGTTGACATATAAACCTGAAGAAGGTTCAAATGATAAAATTTTTGCGTTAGTAGACACAGATGAAGGAACATATGCAATTGAGGTGGTTAAAGAGTGAGAATTAAATTAATATGATAGTAGGATTAAGAGGAAAAATAGAGTATAAAGAGCCAAATTTTGCACATGTTGAAGTAAATGGTATTATCTATGAAGTGTTTATATCTTTGCAGAGTTTTTCTGCTTTAAGTAGTGGTGATGTTAATTTTTTTACTACACATATAATTCGTGAAGATGCACACCTTCTTTATGGTTTTTTAGATATAAGTGAGAAGAAACTTTTTGAGAGACTTATAAAAATAAGTGGAGTTGGTCCAAAAGTTGCAATGGCGATATGTTCAACATACACTCCTTTACAATTTGCAAATGTAATAAATAATAAAGATATAAATGGTGTAAAAAAAGTTCCAGGAATTGGTCCAAAAAGTGCTGGACGTATTTTAGTAGAATTAAATGGTTTTGATGTTGATCTTATTTCATCAACAAGTGAACCTAAAAATCATTCATTTAATGAAGCAAGTCAAGCATTGGAGTCATTAGGGTTTAAAAAAGATAAAATATCAAAAGCTTTAAGTGAATGCAGTAGTAATGACACTGCCTCACTTGTAAAAGAAGCACTTAAATATTTATAAACAATTTAATCAAGGAAATATATATTGAAATTAACAATTTTATTTGGTGGAGCTAGTTTCGAGCATGAAATCAGTATAGTAAGCGCAATAACTCTTAAAGAAAAATTATCAGAATTTGAATTAAATTTTATTTTTTGTGATCAAGATCATAAATTTTACTTGATAGATCCATCAAAAATGAAAGCTAAAATATTTTCAAAAGGTGAGTATAAAAAAATGCCACAACTTACAATTTATACTGGAGGATTTACTCAAAAAAGTGTATTTTCTTCAAAAGAATATTGTGGTGTATTTTTAAATTTAATCCATGGTGGAGATGGTGAAGATGGTAGTATAGCCGCTTTATTTGATTTTTTTTCCATTGAGTATATTGGACCAAGAGTAGATGCTAGTGTTTTTTCATATGACAAAAGATATACAAAATATCTTGCACTTGCTAGAGGAGTTAAAACTCTTATGCATGAAGAGATGAGTTCAAGTGTGCATGAGCGTGTGAATATACTATATCCTGTAATTATTAAACCATCTCGACTTGGAAGTTCTATCGGTGTTAGTATTGTTAAAGAGGAGAGTGAACTTGATTATGCTCTTGATTGTGCATTTGAATATGACGATAGTGTAATTATTGAGTCATTTATAGAAGGTGTTAAAGAGTATAATTTGGCTGGTTTTATGGCTAATGGAAAAATTAACTACTCTATAGTTGAAGAGCCTCAAAAAAATGAATTTTTAGATTTTGATAAAAAATATATGGATTTCTCAAGAAGCTCACAAGTCTCAAAAGCAGATATAAGTGATGAGCTAGAATTAAAATTAAAACAAAATTTTGAAAAGATATATAAAAATCTTTTTGAAGGATCACTTATTAGATGTGACTTTTTTGTAATAAACGATGAGGTTTTTTTAAATGAAATAAATCCGATACCAGGCTCCATGGCAAATTATCTTTTTGAAGATTTTCAAACTTCTTTAAAGTTACTTTCTAATTCACTTCCAGACAATAAAAGAGTAAGAATAAGTTATGAATATATAGATTCTATTTCTCAGGCCAAAGGTAAATAATGGCCATTAAGTCAATACAGTTCAACCAACATACTTTAGATATTAGTTATGAAATACTAAATCAAAGTGCTAAAGTAGATTTAATTATACTTCATGGTTGGGGAAGCAATAAGGACTTGATGAAAAAATCTTTTTCTTCTTTTATGAAGGGATTTCGTCATGTTTATATAGATTTACCAGGATTTGGAAAGTCCACTTGTAATTTAACACTTATGACAAAAGATTATGCAAGAATAGTTGAACTTCTTATGATTCATGTAAATGCTTCAAAAGATATAATTTTAGGGCATTCTTTTGGTGGTAAAGTAGCTCTTCTTCTTGAACCAAAAATGCTTGTTTTGCTCTCAAGTGCAGGCATATATGTATCGAAATCCTTAAAAATTAAAACAAAAATAGCACTTTTTAAAATTTTAAAGGTATTTGGTTTGGCAAAATTTAGAAAACTTTTTGTCGCTGATGATGCAAAAACTCTAAGTGAGCCTATGTATAAAACATTTAAAAATGTTGTAAACGAGGATTTTTCTGATGAATTTTCTAGTTTTGATGGTAAAGCACTTTTGTGTTGGGGAGAAGATGATACGGCAACTCCTCTTAGTAGTGGAAAAAAGATAGATACTCTTATAGATGATTCATCTTTGATAGTTTATTCTGGCGATCACTTCTTTTTTATGAACCATAAAAAAGATATATCTAAAAACATTGAAAAAGTGTTTTTAAAAACTTTAGGACAAAAATAAAATGGACTCTTTAGAAATTTTAACTGCTTTCGTTATAAATGTACTTTTTGTAACTGTTTTAGGATGGTACCTTGTAACAAATTTACAATGGTATGACTATAAACTTTCTCGTGTGATTTTAAAGCACCACAAGCCTCATTGGCATCTTGTATACTTTTTTATCCCTTTCATTGCTTATCATACAACAGGAAACTTTTTTATTATATTTTTTCTTTTTGCTGTTTTACCAGCTATGATGATTTGGCATAGAAATCTTGATAAAAAACTTGTTTTAACTTGGAGAGTAAAAAGATTTTTGATTCTTTTAATCTCTTTGGTTCTTTTTCAAAATGTACTTTGTACTTTAAAAGGTGGATGCGGAACTTATGGTGTTTTCATGCCTCTTGCAATTGCATATATAGGTAGTTATATGATAGAAAAATTTCTATTTACTATGTTTAGGAAAGATGCAAAGAAAAAATTATCAAATATGAAAGATTTACAGATAGTGTGTATTACAGGCAGTTATGGAAAAACTAGTATTAAAAACTTTGTTACTGAGATTTTAAATAAAAAATATAAAGTTTATGCAACACCAAGAAGCGTCAATACTTTTGGCGGTATTATAAAAGATATAAATGAATCACTGCCAGAAAATTGTGAAATTTATATTTGTGAAGCTGGTGCTAGAGAGAGTGGAGATATTTATGAAATAACTACTTTTTTAAAACCTCAAACAGTTGTGGTTGGAAAGGTTGGATTGGCTCATGTTGAATACTTTAAAACTCTTAAAAATATTATAGCTACAAAATTAGAGATAATGCAATCACCAAGATTGAAAAATGCTTTTATCCACACATCTGTAACAGATGAGCCACATGAAAAAGTTACATTTTTTGGAGATGAAGTACAAAATATACAAGCAACACTAGACGGCACTGATTTTGATTTAAAATTTAAAGAGGAGACCTTACCATTACATACAGAGATACTTGGTTCTTTTCAAACCATGAATATTGCTGTAGCAGTACAAATTGCAAAACTTTTTAAGATGAGCAATAATGAGATAAAAGATGCAGTAGCAGGGCTGAAACCAGTTGAGCATAGACTTCAAAAAATAGTGGCTGGTGGTAAAATAATCCTTGATGATGGCTATAATGGTAATATTGATGGTATGTTAGAGGGTGTAAGACTTTGCTCACTTCATGAGGGTAGAAAAGTTTTAGTTACACCTGGACTTATAGAGAGTAGTGATGAGTTAAATTTAAAGTTTATAGAAGCTATAAATGATGTTTTTGATATTGTTATAGTTACAGGCGCATTAAATGCTGAACTATTTAATAAAAATTTAAATGTTAAGAACAAAATTATGCTACACGATAAGTCAAAAATTCAAGATTTACTAGCAAATCAAACTAAATCTGGTGACATCATCTTATTTGCAAATGATGCACCAAGTTTTATTTAGGTTTTGATTTGAATTTTATAGATAGTATTATAAAATATTTGGGAGTTTTTACAGCTTTTATACTAGTTTTCTTAATTTTGTTAGTTGTTTATGATGCAACTGCAAGATATCTTTTTTCAACAGGTTCAATTGCACTTCAAGAGCTTGAGTGGCATCTTTTTGATGTTGTGATTCTATTTGGTATAGCATATACTTTAAGAGAAAAAGCACATGTTCGCGTTGATATATTTTATAACTCTTTTTCTGAAAAAACAAAAACTTTTATAAACATAATTTCTTCATTGTTTTTTATTTTACCACTCTCACTTTTGATTATATATATTAGTATAGATTTCGTAGCTCTTAGTTTTGCTCAAAATGAAATATCTTCAAATCCTGGTGGCTTAGAGTATCGTTATATAGTAAAGGCACTTATGCCACTAGCTTTTGTGTTTTTATCACTTCAAGCTATTAAAGATGCAAAAGTAGATTTTGATATATGGAGAGCTTTATGATAGCTCTTTTTATGTTTTTAGTAGCACTAGCACTGCTTTTAGTTGGTATTCCAGTTGCATTTGTTTTTGGAACTGTAGCTATTGCTTTTGCCTTTTTTATACCTGAACTTGGTTTGGAAATTTTTTCAGTTCTACCCTTTAGAATCTATGGAATTATGTCAAACACTACACTTATGGCAGTACCTCTTTTTATAGCGATGGGTTTAGTGTTGGAAAAATCACAAATGGCAGAGAGACTCTTAATTTCTATGAGTGCTCTCTTTCGCGATACAAGAGGTGGTTTAGCCATAAGTGTTGTTTTGGTTGGTGCATTACTTGCTGCTTCAACAGGGATAGTATCAGCTTCTGTTGTTATGATGAGTGTTATAGCACTTCCATTTATGTTAAAAGCTGGTTATGATAAAGGATTGGCATCTGGAACGGTTGCTGCAAGTGGAACACTTGGGCAGATAATACCACCATCTATAATACTGATTATTTTAGGCGATGTAATGAGCGTAAGTGTTGGTGATTTATTTAAAGGTGCTCTTTTACCTGGTCTAGTTTTAGTTGGTCTTTATATAGCATATATACTTATTCGCTCTTACTTTAACCCAAGTGTCGCTCCAATTGCAAAAGATACTCAAAAGGTTTCTATGATAGAGATATTAATCTCTATCGTTCCAGTATTGCTTTTAATGGTATCTGTACTAGGAAGTATTTTTATGGGAATAGCATCACCTACTGAATCAGCTGCATTTGGTGTTGTTGGAGCTATACTCTTATCTACTCTAAATAAGTCATTAAATTTTTCAATGGTAAAGTATGCCTCGCTTGAAACCGTAAAACTTAGTGGTATGATTTTTATGATTCTTATAGGTGCTACAGCCTTTTCACTTGTTTTTAATGAACTTGGTGGAACAGATCTGGTTCTTGAGTTTTTCTCTCAAGATATAGGTGATGTTTGGATATTTATAGCTATAGCGATGCTAAGTATCTTTATACTTGGTTTTTTTATAGATTTTATAGAGATATCTTTTATCATAGTTCCTATACTTGTTCCTGTAATGAACGCTTTTGGAATAGACCCTATCTGGTTTGCGGTTTTAATAGCTCTAAATCTGCAAGCCTCCTTTTTAACCCCACCATTTGGGCTATCCTTATTTTTCTTAAAAGGTGCAGCAGGAGATACCATTAAAACATTGGAGATATACAAAGGAATTATCCCTTTTATATTTCTTCAGCTTCTAGGACTTGGTTTAGTTATTATGTTTCCAAATTTAGTATTTGCATTTTTATAAAAATGCTTATAAATAAAAATTACGATAGAATTAGCGTAATATCTTAATAAAAAGGAGATAACGATGGCAAAAGGTAAAGATGTTCAGAAATCTACTAAAAAAGCACCAACTAGAACTTTGAAAGAAAAAAGAGAAGACAAAAAGGCTAAAAAAGCTGCAAAAGGATAGTAGATTTGTCCCAGTTTACACCTATAAAATTAAGTTTTTATGGTGTAAGCACTCGATACAGCAATAATTTTAAGGTATCTGTTTATACTTTTTTGGATATTTAAAAATAGTTGTAAAAGAGATATGGCTCCTATTTGCTCACATACCAAAATGCATCAAAATGATAAAATTGATTTTAAGTATATTGACAAACTTATTAAAAATATTTATAAGTTTGATATAGATAAAAATTATAAATAAAATTAGGAAAACATATGCAAAATATTCTATACGCACCATGGCGAAATGAGTATGTTATAAATAAAAAAGTAGATGGTTGTGTATTTTGTCATATAAGTGAGAATCCTAAAAATGATGAAAAGCTACAAGTACTTTATAGAAATGAGCTTTGTTTTATTGTTATGAACAAGTATCCTTATACTCCTGGACATTTTATGATTATTCCTCACTTTCATACAGATAAACTAGAAGAACTAGACTCAAAAGTGTGGCTTCATATAAGTGAGCTTTCACAAAAGTGTGTAAGACTTTTAAAAGAGGGTTTTAATGCACAAGGTGTAAACATAGGTATGAATCTTGGAAAGGCTGGAGGGGCAGGGATAGCTGAACATATTCATATGCACATAGTTCCCAGATGGGAAAGAGATACTAACTTTATAACATCTATAGCTCATACAAGAGTTTACTCCACTGATTTTGAAAAAGTATACAAGAAACTTAAAAATTTAATACCAAAATACATTTAAATTGATTAAATTTTTAACTCTATTTTTATTATTTTTTACTTTTTTACATTCAAAAGAATATCCTATTGTATTTTCAAAAATGGGAACACCTTTATATAAATCTATAGAGCCTATAAAAAAATTATCTACTCTAAAAGAGATAAAAAAAAGCTCACTTGAGTATCTAAAGAAAGCAAATAAGACTTTAAACTATGGTTATAGAATTGACAATGAAGATGGTGAAGTAAATCCAAAAATATATCTATTAAAATTAAGAAAGCTTCAAAAGAAGCATGATTATATTTTGCATCTTTTGCATAAAGAGATAAACCATTCTATAAATAAAAAAGATTATCCTTTGTTTATAAAACTAACAAATTATAAACTTGATGGACTGCTTAAGAGCAAGAGCTTACTTGAGAAATCTATAAAGTTTTATAAGAAAAATAAAAATAAAAGCAAAAGTAAACTACTAGAAGAAAAAATAGCATTTCAAAAAAATTTACAAAGTACACAAGAGTTTTTTAATATGGTACATAGACTTACTTTTGATCCATCTAAACAAGAAACATTTTCAAATAGATCTGTAAATATTACATCAAGACAAGTGGGAGATACAATAATAATAGGTTTAGAAAATAAAAATCCATACAGCGTAACAATAAAACTAAATCCAAAATATAAAAATATAAAATATGACAAAGATGTACCAACTCTTGTAGTACTAAAAGCAAAAACAAAAAAAGAGTATATAAGATTTGGCATAAAAAAAGGCAGTTCATCCTATAGTTATAACTATACTTGGATTATAGGCTCTATTGATGCTGTTCATGATGATAGTTACCTTTATAGACTACCATATAAAGTAGGAACTTCACATGTAGTTTCTCAAGGGTATAATGGTAAATTTACACATAAAGGACATAGTCAGTATGCTATAGATTTTGCTATGGATATTGGCACACCTTTATGTGCTGTTCGTAGTGGAGTTGTAGTTAAAACAAAATCGGACTCAAATAAGCGTGGAGATACAAAAGAGTTTGCAAAGTATGGTAACTATATAACAATAGAGCATGACGATGGTACACTTGCCACATACTATCATTTAAAGCGAAATGGGGTAGGTGTTGTAATTGGTCAGATTGTAGAAAGGGGTCAAGTTATAGGTTATTCTGGAAATACTGGATTTTCAAGAGGTCCGCATTTACATTTTGCAATTTTAAAACCAAGTAGTGCAAGTAAAATTAAATCTTTACCTATAAAATTTATAACAACAAATGGTGTTATAAATAATCCAAAAAAAGGTACTTACTATAGAGCAAAGTAGATAAAGTTAGTTATTTTTTCTTAGATTTCAGTACGAAGTAAAATATTCCAGCTATTACTACAAATATAATAATTCTAAAGGTAAGTGTAGTTAAATCTGTTTCATCATTCATGAGTTTTATACTTTTTTTATTTTATAAAGAGTAGATGGGGTGGAAGGAGTAACACTATATGTATTTAGGTTTTTGTATAAGTTGATGTAAAATTATACCCTTTGACTCATCAATCCTTTTCACTCGTATTCTACCATTTTAAATATTAGTTATCGCAAAACTTATATAAATAATATTAAAGTATTGAAAAAAGGCTATTTGATGGCAATCAGTGCAATCAGTAGAAAGTTAGTTAGTCAAACTGGGTGAAATTGCACTTAATAATAGAATTAATGAAGAATAAATTACTATTTTTCATGACAAGAAATACAAAGCGCACTATTTGTATTGTGACTTCTTAAATATGTATTGTATGGTGTTCCGTGAGGGTCATGACAACTTGTGCATTGAACTTTACCACCTCTTAAGAGGTCACTGATAGTTAAAGCACCAAAAATATCTACTATAGCTGTATCGATTGGCTTTAAACCTGCTCTTCCAGGCATATATACTATAGAGGATGGGTGGTCATCAGTCAGATCTCCATTGAGACCTATAGCTTTATAAGCTACACCAGGCATAGTTGCTGGACCTGCTGGGTTTGTGCCAATGTATACTCCATTTGGAGTAGAGACGCCATTACCTGCAAATCCTGAACCTGGAGCATTTATAACACTATTCATCGCACTAACACCATCATGACAACTAAGACACGCCATGCTTGATCCAGTTGGGGTAGGATCAGAAGAAGTTCCTGCAACTGTAACCCCGGCTACACCAGGACTACTAGCACCATACATCGTAAATGATGTGCTTATTGATAGTTTATTCCAAAGAGGAGTAGGCTGAAAACTACCATTTGAGCCATGAGGAGTGTGACAATAAACACATACCTCTCCATTGTCCGTTGTAGTAGATGTAGAACTAGTAATATCTCCATGTGGACCACCAACAGCAAACAGCCCCGTAGAGAGCATAAAAAGTATACTAATATTTTTAATAAATAATTTTGTCATATGCTATCCTTGGTCTATTTTTATAGCTAATAGCTACATGTATTTATAAATATTATCATATTTAAAAATACAATATAAGAATTAGTAATTAATATAGTATAGCTTTTATACACTTTAAAAACAAGTAAAAATTACTAAATGATATAATTTTTTATTATATGGTAATTTTGTAACTACTTTTGTTAAGTACAATTTAGAATACCAAATATCATTGAAGGTTCAAATTTTTTTATGTGATTGAAAAGAATGAAGCTTTACAAACTTTATATTATAGGTAGTTATAAATTTAATTAAATTGATAGGTGGATGGGGATATAGGATTCGAACCTATGAATGCTAGCACCAAAAGCTAGTGCCTTACCACTTGGCGAATCCCCATCACTTATAAGTAAAAATTGGTTGCGGAAGCAAGATTTGAACTTGCGACCTTCGGGTTATGAGCCCGACGAGCTACCGAACTGCTCTATTCCGCGGTGTTTCTAACGTATCTCTATGTTAGTGAGGCGGAATTATATATCAATTGTTTTTGTTTGTCAAGGATTTTTTTATTAAATATATAAATTTTTTTTTGAACTAAAATTAATCAACTTTTTTATATAATTCGCATAACTAAAATAAAGAAGAGTTTATTATGCCAATACAAAGAGTACTTGAAGCTATTGATGAGATTAAAAGAGGAAATATGGTCATTATGATTGATGATGAAGATAGAGAAAATGAGGGTGATTTAGTTTATGCATCTGCTTTTTCTTCGCCTGCGCATGTCAATTTTATGGCTACACATGCAAGAGGTTTAATTTGTGTTGCTATTAGTAAGTCTATCGCTATAAGATTAGATTTAAACCCTATGGTTAGCTCAAATACTTCCTCTTATGAAACAGCGTTTACTGTATCTGTTGATGCTAAAGATGCTTTAACTGGCATATCTGCTAAAGAAAGAGATGATACCATTAAAATTTTAGCAAATCCAATTAGTAATTCTGATGACTTGGTAAAACCAGGTCATATCTTTCCTCTTATAGCTAAAGATGGTGGTACACTTGTTAGAACTGGTCATACCGAAGGCTCAGTTGACTTATGTCGTTTAGCAGGTCTTAGTGAATCATCAGTTATTTGTGAAATTATAAAAGAAAATGGTGAAATGGCAAGGCGTGATGATTTAGATATTTTTGGAGAGATTCATAATTTAAAAACAGTTTTCATCTCTGATATAGTTGAGTATCGTTTAGCAAACGAGAGATTAGTACATGAAACTCATCAAGAAGAGATAGAATTTTTTGGAACTAAAGTAAAAAAATATACTTTTAGTGATCATGATAAAGTGGAACACACTGCTATAGTATTTCACAATGCTACTTCTATGGCAAATGTAAGGGTGCATAATGTTGTGCCAGATATAGATTTGCTTTTAAACCAAAAAAAATATAATAATCTTATCAATTCTATAGAGTATTTAAAACAAAATAGTGGTATTTTAGTATTTATAAATAAAACAAACCACCAAGATAATGCGCACATGAAAGAGATAGGAACAGGTGCTCAGATATTAAAATCTTTAGGAGTATCTAAAATGAATCTTTTAACATCTATGAAACAAGCTGAATTTGTTGGACTTGTTGGATTTGGATTAGAGATAAATGAGGTTATAATTATATAAACTTATGTTTAAAATTTTTCTTTTTCTTTTATCTTTAAATCTTTGTATGAATGCTAAAACGCTTTCGCGTACACAAGTGATAATGTCAACATTTATAACTATATCTGCACATGAAAAAGACAAACGCTATATAGAGGATGGTTTTAAAATTATTAGAAATGTAGAGATGTCTCTCTCTTCATATAATCCAAAAGCTAAAATTTTTTTATTAAACAAAAACTTACAAGTAGAGTTAGATGAATATACTTATGAAGCTCTAAAACTAGCTCAAAAGTATTATAAACAAAGTGATGGTTACTTTGATGTAACAATTGGTTCTATTACAAAAGATTTATATAAATTTGGTGAAAATGAGCAAGTAGTGACAAAAAAAGAGTTACAAAGTGCTAAAGTGGATTTTTTAGCTTTAAGTTTTGATAAAAAAAAAGCATATATAAAAAATGGTATCAAAATTGACTTGGGTGGAATGGGTAAAGGATTTGCTGTTGATAGGGTAGTGGAGTATTTTTTAGAAAGAGATGTTAAAGATGCTACAATAGCTGCAAGCGGAGATATTCGATGCCTTATGGTGTGTAGCATAGATATACAAAACCCATTCAATGATAACGCATTGATATCGTTTGAGAGTTCAAAAGAAAATTTAGGCATAACAACTAGTGGAAACTATAACAGATATATCAAGTCAGTTAAAAATAATCATTTAATAAATCCTAAATTAAAAAAATCTCAAGATAATTTTATCTTTATTACTCTTATAGGGGATATCTCCAGTTCCGATTTAGATGCTTATGCAACAGCAGTGAGCGTTATGCCCAAAGACAAAGCATATGAGTTTTTAGAGCGTATAGGTGTTGCTTATATAGTTTTACAAAGCGATAAAGAGTTGGTTATAAGTAAAAATATATCTAAATTTACAAATAATTTAATCATAAGTGATGCTGTAAAAAAGCAACCAAGATATATATACTATAAAAAGCAAAAATAGAAAAAAAGATAACAGTTTCACATAGGCAAAAAATTCAAATCCATTAACAATTAAAATAGGTGTAAATATTTCAAGTATAGCAGTTATAAAAGTTACATATATTAGAATTAAAGTGGCTTTTTTCTCTCTATGATTAGTAAATACTATGAAGTGAAGAAGAACCATAGAGATAAGCCCAAAAACAAATATATGAGGTAATATAATTTTTAGTATTCCTAAAGTGCTTTGTGCAGGGATAAATTTCTCTTCATTACCGATGTAATACTCTAAAACAGAAGTAAAACTGAAACCAATTTTATGTTCAAAAAGTATTATGGCACTACTAATTAATAAAAGTGTAAAAACAAGATAGTAAAGTATAGAGAGCTTATACGATTTTTGCATTTAATCTCCAAAATGAGTAAAAAATCATATAAATAGCCACAATATGCCATGTAAAAAATGTAATTATATATAAAGCCACAAAAGATGCTGATAAGTAAAAAGCTAAAGGTAAAAAAACTAAAGAAAGCAAAGCATTTATCATAAGTAAGTTAGTTAAAATATTTCTACTTCTATTTGCAACTCTTATAAAAATAGCATTTAGAGTTAGTAGTATCATCATAATAAAGAAAATTTGAGTGTGCCAAAACTCTAAAAAAGCAGCTTCATTCATCGGGTCTAAGTACTCTTCTTCGTTTCCAAAAAGTGTTATAGCTACACTATCTATAGATATGCCAAAGTAGGAATTCATCACTAAAATATCTGAGATTAAATAAAGAAGTATAAAAACTAAAAAACCCTTTAATATAAGGCTCATTGCTTTATCGTTTTGGATATTATTTATAAGTGTAAATTTCACTATTTATCTTTTAAAATTTCTTTATAAATTGCAAAAGCTATTCTTGATCCATCAACTATACTTCTAGCACTCATTGTGGCTCCTGTAATTGTTGGTATATCCCTTGAAACCTTTAACATTTTATCGGTAGGTATTTTGTTAAACTGTTTCATCCAAGTTTTTGAAGGAATATACTCAGCTGGTTCATTAAAAGCAATAATTTCTATGCTCTTTAAGATAGAGTCAATTGATATAGCATAAAGGATAACAGCACTTTTAGAGCGAACTTTTCTTTTTACCAAAACTCCATATCCCAAAGTTTTATTATTTTTTGTAGCCTTAAAAATTCTAAAAATTCTAGTTTTTATTTTAGCTTTTGCATCTTTTTGAATTATTTGTATTTGAGCTTTTTTTAACAGCATATTTTTTTTACTAACTTCAATATCGTTTCCAAAATTTTGTTTCATAACATCTATTGGAGAGATAAGCATTTTTGCATTAAGTGAGAGTGCTGTTAGAAAGATAAATAGGATAAATTGTTTCATATTTTAATTCTTTAATTTTTTGTTGATTGTATATAATAATCTTTTTTTTGTCAATCTTATTTACTAAAATTGCAGGGTTTTACAACAGGAAAGAAGCAAAACCCATGCTTAAAATAGTAAAAATATTTTTTTTTAAAAAATAAAGCCCATAGAAAGACTAAAAATATTTGTTTCATCTTCATAAGAAGCTTCAGAATTATCTTTATGCATAGCATAATCAGCTTTTAGTACAACTTGTTCATGAGGAAAATAATTGATACCAAAAGTTATAGAATCTGTAGAACCCACACCAGTACCACCTGTTATTTTATCTTGAGCAGAAACACTCTCATACTGAACAAAAATAGGCATTTTATTTTGAGATTTTGTTAATGATGATATATTGTAACCAAGATTTATAAAACCACCTGTTGCTTTTTCTGGTTCACCTATAACAGTTTTAGAGCGATCAGTTTGAGTATAAACACCATAAGCTCTAAAAGCATTTAAATTATAATCAAAGTGAATGTCAGCCATTGTTAAACTTGAATCTATATATGCTGAAGCACCTACAAATAAGCCATTAATACCAGTATAGTCAATTCTTGTTAAAACAGCTAATCCTAATCTTTCTGTACTTTCATTAGCTCTAAAAGAACCAAGACGGCTCTTTCTTATCCAGTTATCACCTTGTCCAAGCCCTCTGCTTAGTTGTAAAGCAGAAAATGCACCAACATGGTATGATAAATCGTCTGTAATTTGACCATATGCCAATATGCCATTTGGATGCCAAGTGGATGGAATTAATTTTTTAGCCGTATTTGGTCTTTGAACAGTTGTAAAGAGTGTTGGTTCATGTTTTTCATTTATTAGTCCTATAGGCATTAACATATTACCAACTCTTAAATTAAAATTTTCATTAATAAGAAAATCAAGATACATAAATTCAATAATTACATAACCATCACCACTAGCACCTTCTTGTATACCACCATGTTCAAACTCTAACTCAACATTTAAAATAATATCATCAGTAAATTTATAACCAATAAATGGAATAAATCTGTATACATCTATGTTGTCTGCATTTCTAGTACCCTCTTTTGACTTGTGATAATAATCTATTTTTCCATAGCCACCAATACTTAATGGGGATTTAGAGTAGTATATTTTAGATGCAGCTGCACCCATACCACTATGAGATTTTGTGATATCAACCTTAGTGTAGTTAAAACCTGTTTGTAAATCACTAGTTTCATCAATTAAAAATTGAGTTTGCTCTTCTTGGTTTTGAACTTGTTTTTGAAGTAAGTCTATTTGCTTTTTTAGTTCTGCTATATCAGAAGCCACATCTGCATTTGCATAAGTAGCAAGTGTTAAAACTGTTGCAATACTTAAAGTAAATTTATTTTTTAAGATTCCCATTTTTTCCCTTTTATAAATAACTAAATGATTATGATATCTGATATCAATATCGCTTGGTAAAAGAATTGTAATCTTTATTTCCTTAAATGATTATTAAAATGATAATTATTATCATCAATATATTAAATTGATAATAATTAATATGTGAGATTAAATATATTAGTTATAATAAATTAAAAAATAATGATGAAGAGATAATGAGAGAAAAATTTAATAGAATTGAAGATGCTCAAGAAGTAAATATAGAAGTTTACCTTGATGCTAAAGAGTATAAAGAATTAAACCCTTGGATATTTAGTGTTTTTATAAAATATGACACATATAGTGAGTCTGATGGTGGCTTAGATAATTTTTTTGAAACAAAAGAATCTCTTATAATCACATTAGAGTATGAAACAAAAGCAAAATATGTTGGAAATAGATTAGTTGGAGACTGGAGTGAGATATATTTCTATGCTCCTAATTCAAAAAACTTAGATGTTATTACGGCAAAGATATTAAAACCAACAGCTTATATATATGAAAGTAATGTTGCAAAAGATAAAGATTGGGAGTTTTTTGAACATAATATTTTTCCAACTGATTTAGAGTTATCTTTAATGCAAAGTATAAAGATAATTGAGCTTTTGGAAGAGGAGGGTGATAATATCTTAATCCCAAGAGAAGTAGAACATTATGCTTCTTTTGAAACATTAAGTCAAAAAGACAGATTTATAGATAAAGTAACTCATGCAGGTTTTAAATTTAAAGATGATATTAGTATCGAAGAGTTTGATAATGGAGTGGCACTAATAAAAGAGCATAATGTAACTATAGATGAATTACATAAGATCATCTCTAAACTTATGTTGTTAATTAAAGAAGAGTGTGGTGAGTATGAACTTTGGAGTACAATAATTCAAGATTCTAATATAACAGAAAATAAATTATGAAAATAACATTAATTATCGGAGCTGGAGGGGTAGGTCGCGTTGTTGTGCATAAATGTGTACAAAATATAGATGTATTTGGTAAAATAATACTTGCTAGTAGAAGTATAGGTAGATGTGAGATAATTAAGAATGATTTACCTGATGCCAATATAGAGATAACTACAGTTGATGCGGATATAACAGAGGAAGTTATTAAACTAATAGAATCCTCTCAAGCTGATATTGTGATAAATGTAGCTCTTCCTTATCAAGATTTAACTATTATGGATGCTTGTATCGCAACAAAAACTCTATATCTTGACACTGCAAATTATGAACATCCTGATGTTGCTAAATTTGAGTATAAACTTCAATGGGCAAGAGATGAAAAGTTTAAAAAAGCTGAGATAATGGGACTGCTTGGAAGTGGTTTTGATCCAGGAGCAACAAATGTATTTTGTGCATACGCTCAAAAACATTATTTTGATGAAATTCATTATATAGATATACTTGATTGTAATGCGGGAGATCACGGTTATGCTTTTGCTACAAATTTTAACCCTGAGATAAACCTTCGTGAAGTCTCCGCAAATGGAAGATATTGGGAAAATGGTAAGTGGATAGAGACTAAACCGATGGAAATAATGCAAGTGTGGGACTATCCTGAAATTGGTAAAAAAGATTCATATTTGCTTTATCACGAAGAGATGGAGTCTTTAGTTAAACATATAAAAGGGCTAAAAAGAATTAGATTTTTTATGACTTTTGGGCAAAGTTATTTAACATATATGAAGTGCTTAGAAAATATTGGAATGTTAGGTATAAAAGAGGTAGAACACAAAGGACAAAAAATAATACCTATAGAGTTTTTAAAAACTCTTTTACCAGATCCAGCCTCACTTGGGTCAAGAACAAAAGGAAAAACAAATATTGGAATAGTTGCAGAGGGTATAAAAGATGGTAAAAAAAGAAAGATATATATTTATCAGGTAAAAGATCATGAAGAGTGTTATGCTGAAACAAACTCCCAAGGTGTTTCATATTCAACTGGAGTTCCTGCTATGATAGGAGCAAAACTTATGCTTGAGGGCAAATGGAGTGGCAAGGGAGTGTTCAACATGGAACAGCTTGATCCAGACCCATTTATGGATGAAATGAATAAGCAAGGTCTTCCTTGGCAGACTAAAGAGTTATAGGATTTAAAATGACTTTTGAGCATATAATTAAAAATATAAACTCACTTCCACCATTATCTAATGTCGCACATATTGTTCAAACATTATATACAGGTGGACTTGAGAATTTAAATGTTTCAAGATTGGTGAGAGTTATAGAATCAGATGCAATGCTCGCTATAAATATTTTAAAATTGATTAATTCTCCTTATTATGAATTGAGAAATCCAGTTGTCTCTATAGCTCAAGCTGTAGCTCTTCTTGGTGCAGGACAGATAAACAAGTTAGTTATTTATTATGCTGTTAATGAAAAAATTAAAGCAGACCCTTCTATATATGGTTTTACAAACTCTCAGTTTAATGATTTATGTCAGCTCCAAAGTAGCTTAATGTTTCAATGGTACTCTAAAATTAATTTAAGAGAAGCAAAATTTTTATCTAACTTGGCACTCATGATGGAATCAGGAAAATTGATATTAGCTAATGAAGTTATTAAAAGTGATTATTGTGGTGAATTTAGAAAAGGTTTTAATGAATGCGAGAGTATAGAATGCTATGAAAAAAGTTTGATAGGTACTACATCATATTATCTCACAGCAATACTTTTTCAACATTGGAATATTGAGCCTAAATATATAAATATATTAAAATCTTTAGATTTTACAGAAGAAGAACTTGAAAAAATAGAATTTATAAATAAAGACAAAGAAAAAAATACTAAAAAAGGTAAAGTATTTTCAAAAAGAAAAACTTTTAAACAAGAGCTTAAAGTTATAAGAACAGCAATAAATGTAAAAGATATATTATCTAATGAAGCAATTAGTAAGGCATCTGAAATTGTAAAAAGTATAGGTTTTTGTCAGATAGATTTTGAAGAGGTTGCATATAAAATAAAAGAGTCCTATATTGGATGATTTTACTGAAGTTAAAACACCTTGTTATGTTTGTGAAGAGGAGCTTTTAGAGCATAACTTAAAATTAC
This sequence comes from Sulfurimonas sp., assembly GCA_021648465.1. Classification (GTDB taxonomy): domain Bacteria; phylum Campylobacterota; class Campylobacteria; order Campylobacterales; family Sulfurimonadaceae; genus Sulfurimonas. The sequence goes on from JAKISR010000001.1 coordinate 47,930, forward strand.
TTCATTATGTACAAAAACAAAGTGGAGCAAAAATTATTTTAGCTCTTAAAGGTTTTGCTATGTGGAGTACATTTGATCTTGTAAAGAAGTATCTAAAAGGGTGTACTGCAAGTGGTTTGCATGAAGCACTTCTAGCAAGAGAAGAGTTTGTAAAAGATGATGATGCTTTAGAAGTTCATACTTATTCACCAGCATATAAAGATGAAGATATAGATGAAATAGCTAGAGTCTCAAATCACATAGTTTTTAACTCACCAAATCAACTTTTTAAATTTAAAGATAGAGTTAAAGAAATAAATCCAAGTATAAGCCTTTCTTTACGCATAAATCCAGAGTATTCATCTTCGCCAAAAGAGATATATAATCCATGTGGAGTCTATTCTCGTTTAGGGACTACACTTAAAAATTTTGATGAGAGTGTTTTAGAGTATATAGATGGACTTAACTTTCATGCACTCTGTGAACAAAATATAGATGCTCTTGAAGAGGTTTTAGAGGTATTTGAGAAAAATTTCTCACAATACTTTAAAAATCTAAAATATATAAATTTTGGTGGTGGACATCATATAACTAAAAAAGGTTATGATGTAGAAAAACTTATCAAACTTATAAAAGAATTCAGAGCTAAGTATAATGTAGATGTCTATTTGGAACCTGGAGAAGCTGTAGGTTGGGAAACAGGTGTTTTAGTGAGTAGTGTGCTAGATATAGTGCAAAACGACATGAACATAGCTATACTTGATACATCTGCAGAGGCTCATATGCCAGATACTTTAGCTATGCCATATCGTGCAGAAGTTAGAGGAGCAAGTAAGGCTAAAGATAAGAAATATACATATAGACTTGCAGGTAACACATGTTTAGCAGGTGATATTATGGGTGATTACTCCTTTGATAAACCACTTCAAATAGGTGATAAAGTGATATTTGAAGATCAAATTCATTACACTTTTGTAAAAAATACGACTTTCAATGGTATAAAATTACCATCATTAGCTATACTAAGGAAAAATAAAACTCTAGATATTATTAAAGAGTTTCAATACAAAGATTATAAAAATAGATTGTCATAAGAAGGACTAGAATATGTATGAAGATAAACAAAGATGGAATGAAAAATATTCTGAAAATTTAGTATCTCAAAAATTATCAAATATAGTAGAAAAGTATATTGGTCACGCAAATGTAGGTCAAGCAGTTGATGTGGCGTGTGGAATAGGAAAAGATACTCATTACTTAACTGATTTAGGTTTTTTTGTAGATGCTATAGATATATCAGATATAGCACTCTCTAAAGTAAAAAATAGTGCAACCATAAATAAAATAGATGCTGATTTAGATAAATATAATTTAACTCCAAATAAATATGATTTAATAATAAATATAAATTATTTGAACCGTCGTTTAGTTTCTCAAATGAAAGAGGCATTAAAAAGTGGAGGAGTTATTATTTTTGAGACATTTTTAATTGCTCATGGAGATTTTAAACAACCAACTACTAATCTTGATTATCTTCTTCGTAAAAATGAACTATTGCATTCTTTTATAGGTCTTGATATTATTTACTATGAAGAAAAAATATATGTAGATGATAATGGATTAAGAGTTAAAAAAGCTTCTATTGTTGCTAAAAAAAGGTAGTAAAAGATTATATAAATATTAAATTTTACTAATACTAAAATATATTTACATGTATAAAACAAAAAAGTGATTATAATCTTCAAATTTTTATATCTGGGAAGTTCTTAATGTCATCAAAAATAGCATCATTTGTAGAATCAAAAAATTTTCAAAACTTTATTATATGGCTTATAGTTATAAATGCTGTTATTTTAGGCGTAGCTACTTCAAAAAATATTATGAATAGTGATTATGGCTACTTTGTAACTTTATTTGATAACATAATTATTGGTATATTTACGATTGAAATTATACTTCGTATCTATGTGCATAGACTTTCTTTTTTCAAAGACCCTTGGAGTCTTTTTGATTTTTTTGTTGTAGCTATCTCACTTATTCCTGCTAATGATGGCTTATCAATTCTAAGAGTTTTAAGAGTACTTCGTTTATTTAGGCTTTTAACTATAGTACCTCAGATGCGTGTTATTATTGCTGCACTTATTAAGGTTATACCAGGGATAGGTTCTATCTCTATGGTTGTACTATTATTTTTCTATGTATTTTCTATTATGGCAACACATCTTTTTGCTGAAGAATTTCCTATATGGTTTGGAGATTTAGGTAAGTCAATGTTTACACTTTTTCAAGTTATGACGCTAGAGAGTTGGTCTATGGGAATAGCACGTCCAGTTATAGAAGTATTTCCTTATGCTTGGATATTTTTTATTATCTTTATTCTTTTAGTAACATTTATTATGATAAATTTGTTTATAGGTATTATAGTGGATGCAATATTTACCATAAAAGAGGAAGATAAAAAGAACAATAGTGATTTAAAGGAACAAAAAGAGGCAACAATTGAATCACTTCAAATAGAAGTTAGTGAATTAAAAGTAATATTGCAAAGTATTGATAAAAGAATTTCTTGACCACTATGAGTTATGAGACTTAATTATTTTACAATCTCTGTAATACCTCAAGAAAAAATTGTCTGATTTTCTTGAGGTATTATAAAACTAAGTATAAAAAAAGATTGAAATTGAAATTATTTATAGGCGCCCATAGTGTATTCCAAAATCAGCAATATCTAGCATCTGTACATCCCCAGAACTATCTCCGTAAGCATAAATAGTTTCGTACATATTTAGATCTAAAAACTCTTTTATACGGTTTACTTTTTCAAGTCCACTACAGTTAGGGGTTAAAAACTTACCTGTTACTTTGCCATCAATAAATTCTAATTGCGTACACAATAGTTCTATTTTGTTTTTATCACACCATGGTTGCAACCATGATTGAAGTGAGGCTGAAACTATAACAACCCTATCACCATCTTGTTTATGTTTTTGAAGTATTTCAAACCTATCTTTTCTTAAGATTGAGTCTATTTTTGTAAGTGAGTATTCTTTTGCAAGTTTTTCAAATTCATCTTTATTCGTATCTTTAAAAAACATTTTTAAAAGATGTTGTTTTGCTGTTGAATTTGATATTAAGCTTAATTGCCAAAGTATAAAAAATGGTGCAAATCGTAACATGTTTTGTAAATATGTTTGTGTATCAACGCTATGTTTTAAAAACTCATTTAAAGAGTCTTTTTTAGTAAGTGTACCATCAAAATCAAATAGTGCTAAGTTCATTCTGTATCTATCCTTTTATAATATCTATCTTTAAAATAACATTCTCCAATAGGAAGCCAATCAGGAATATTATAAAATTTTTTATTTATACTATCTAAATAGTTCGTTTTATAGCTATCAAAGTTAAATTTGTAACATATAGCTTTATAAAAATTTGCATTTGCAATCTCTATTTTTTCAATTTTATAAGAGTTACAAACTTCTTGTAACTGTTTCTCTTTAATAGGTTTTTTATTAAAAAGAGTTATGTTTTCATTTGCGAGAGTTCTTATATCTAACAATTTATCATCTATTCTTCCATATTTTGAAGTGTTAAATAAAACAGATAACTCTTTTTTGCAGTAGTGAGATAAAACTGATGCTGCAGAATAACTATAAGTGAAAATTCTTTCATCACTAAATTTATCAAGCTCTTTACAAACTTCTTGAGGCTTAGTATACATAATTATATCTGAATATTTTTTATGATCTGTTAGTAATGATGTTGGTATAGCCAAAATAACAATTAATATGGCTATATGAACAAAAGTTAAAATTGCATTATATTTAAAAAGTTTGTTAAGTCTTCTTTCATCTACAAAACTAAAAAGTAAAAATATATATGGAGTAAATAATAAAAACCAGTGCAGACCAATTTTATTTTTAAGTGAAACAATAAAAAATATTAAAAATACAATATTTAAAATATAGAATAAAAGTTTAAAAAGTTTTGTATGGCTATATGTAGTTTTTAATAAATAATATAATCCCCATGGTGTTACTATATATAAAATTAACCCAAAATAACCAAATATAGTTTTAAAACTATAAGTATTATCTTCTGTTCTAGCAAAAAAATTGAATATAATGTTATTCCAACAACTATTGTAATTAAAATAAAGATTCTGCACTATAAAAAGAGATACTACAATAGTTACAACTAGTACAATTTTAATAGCTCTTAATTTATAAATAAAGAGAGAAAACAGCAGTAAAGAAAATATTAATAATAGTGCAAAATATTTACTTAAAAAAGCAAGACCTAAAAATATACCAGCAAAAAGAGCATTAAAAAACCACTCTTTTTTTTCTAGAGCATAAAGTAAAGCTAGAGTTCCAAGTGAGCTAAAAAGAAGTAGGGCAATATCATTTGTTATAAGTCCAAGGAGTAAATCAACTGGTGAAGCTAAAAATATAAGGGCTATATAATATGCTTTTGAATTTCTAACATTATAAAGTAGGGCAATTTTGTATATAACCCAAGCGACTATAAAAGTAGTAACAACTGGAAATATTCTAAAAAATATATGAGAATCACTAACAAAACTCATTAAATATATAATCCAACCAATCATAGGGGGATGATCATAATAACCTTGAGCTAAATTTGCTCCCCACTTTATAAAGTAAGCTTCATCACCTGTGAGTGGCAGTAGTGTTAAAATAATAATCTTAAATAAAAAGATTATAATTATAATCTTTTTTTCTCTTTTGTAATAGTTTGTCATATACTCATTTTTTTAAATATAAATTCTGGAATATGTTTGATAATTAACATAATAAGCAACCATATAGATTTAGTGTAGAGTATATTTTTACCTTTTTGTTGTGCATTGTAGATATCATTTGCTACATCTTCTGGTTGTGCTGTAAGCTTTTCTGGTAAGTCTAAATTTTCAGTCATTTTTGTATTTACAAAACCTGGTTTAACTGTTAAAACACTAACCCCACTCTCAAAAAGTCTATTTCTTAAACCACCTAAATAAGTAGAAAATGCAGCTTTTGCACTTCCATAAATATAGTTCGCTTTTCTTCCACGATCGCCCGCAACAGAACTAACGCCAACTATAAAACCTCGTCTCTCACTTTCAAAATCATTTGCAATGATATTTAAAATACTAACAGCACCTGTATAGTTTACATTTATAGTATTTAGTGATTTATCCCAATCTTTTTGAGCTATTTTTTGCTCAACCATATATCCAGATACTATAATTACACCTAGAGGCTTTTCTTCAAGATTGGTATAAAATTTTTCATGTGTATTATAAGCTGTTATATCAAACTCTTTTATCTCTACTTTTACATTACTTCTAACTTCGATATCTTGTTTTAAATCTTTAAGTTCGTTAGCTCCTCTAGCAGCTAAGTAAAGGTTATAACCATTTTTAGCATATACTCTTGCAACTTCTTTCGCAATGTCACTTTTAGCACCAATTATTAAAACATAACTCATATATTTACCCTTTTTGATTGTAGTGAATTAAATTTTTCATTCATTGAATTTGCTTTTCTAAACTCTCTAAATTTATCTATTTGAGGATACCCTTTCTCAAATATTTCTTTGCTGACTCTAACATCTTTTGTTAGATAAATTCTTCCATCATATTTTACTACAATTTTGTCAAGCTCATCTAGTAATTCAAAAAGTGTATCTTCTAACTTAAAGTCAAGTGCTAAAGAGTAACCCTCAATTGGAAATGAGAGATAATTTTTATTTTCTTTTCCGTATAGTTTTAATACAGCTAAAAATGAGCCTTTGCCTGAGTCTGAAATTTTTGTAAGTATTTCTTTTAAACCTTTATAGCTATGCTCTTTTGGAAGTATAAATTGATATTGAGTAAAACCATTTTTTCCATAAATTCTATTCCAATTTCCTATGGCATCAAGAGGATAAAAAAATGTATCAATCCCCACTTTTTGTTTAGATATACCATCTGGAGCTTTTGCATAATAAAGCCAGTTAAAAGCCTTTACACTAAGTGTGTTTAAAGCAAAAGATGGAAAGTTAAAAGGTATATTTGGACCTTTTTTACTTTTATATTCTAAATTTCCATCATCAGCAAAATCTCCAACCATAAGTAAACATTTTCCAATATTTTTATCTTTCGCAAGACAGTCTATCCAAGCAACAGAATAGGGTAATTTTTTGTATTTTTCAAATGCATCAAATGTTTCTCTTAAATTCGATGTTTTTATGGTTGTTTGTTTTATAAATTGTGAATTAATCCTCTTAAGTGAGATTTTTGCATCTATAATTACACCAGTTAAACCCATTCCGCCACATGTAGCTAAAAAAAGCTCATCACCTTTTTTAGAGATTTTTTTCTTCCCATTAGCAAGTATAATAGTGAACTCTTCAACACATTCACTAAAACACCCAGCCACATGATGATTTTTTCCATGTACATCAGATGCAATTGCTCCACCAACTGTTATGAGTTTTGTTCCAGGTGTTACTTTTAAAAACCAACCATCTTTTACAAAAGACTCAAGAATCTCACTTAGAAGTACACCAGCTTGACAAGATAGTATTCCAGTTATTTTATTAAACTTTAAAAAATTATTATATGGTTTTACATATAAAACATCTTCGTTTATGGCACTGTCACCATAGCTTCTACCATTACCAAATGGGATAAATTCATCAGTCTCTTCCATATAGTTATTAAGAGTATTTAAATCTCTTAATAAGAATTTTTTATTTTTTATTTTTGGATACATTCCCCAACTAATAAGATTCATAATTATCCTTTTTTAGTATCTATAAATACAAATTTTTTATCAAGAAAGTATTTTATAACATAACCAATACTTAGCCCAAGAACTGCACCAAAATATTTTGCATTTGCATTTTCAAATATATAATCAAATCCAATCTCAAAACCCCAAAATATTGAAGTTGTAAAAACTCCCATTAGGGAGTATAAAACAAATTTTTTACTATCATCTTTTTTACTATTTGGTGTATGAAAAAAGATATATTTTTTATCTAAAATATATTTTAAAATAAGTCCTGCTAATGTACCAATAAACATTGCAATGTATAGAGATAAAAAACCACCATATGCTAAAAAACTAAGATATTGGAACAATAAATTTACAATAGTTGAAATTATAGCAAATAGAGTATATCTAATGGCTATCATATAAACTTAACTATTATAAAAAAACTAATCAACCAAAAAATAATAGTTAGTTTCATAAACATATCTTTCATAACTACCTTTGTTGGACTGCCACTATCTTGCTCTACAAAAGTAATTTGCATATATCTAAGTATTCCAAGAATTACAAAAAATGAAGTTAGATAAAGATAATGAGAACCAAGTCTTGAAATAACTTCAGCAGAGATTGTGTACTGAATATAACTTACAATGACAACACTAGCCATTAAAACCATAGCAGAATTTACAAATTCAAGATTATATCCATCTATGTTTTTTCGTATTTTTTGACTTCTACGTGAGAGAAGTACATCATCTCTTCTTTTTGCTAATGCTAAAAAGATAGCAAGTAAAAATGTCATAAGAATTATCCACATTGACAACTCTATGCCTGTAACTGCCCAGCCAGCAAATAAACGCAATACAAAACCAGTAGCAATGACAAATATGTCTAGAATAGAGATATGTTTTAATTTTAATGAATATAAAATATTTAAGATAAAATAAGAAACTAATACAATAAAAAGATTTATATTTAATATGAGAGAAACAGATAGTGCAAATAGAGCTAATAAAAATATAAGCACTTTTGCAGTTTGAGTTGATATATTTCCACTTGCAAGAGGACGATATCTTTTTTTTGGATGAGCTTGATCTTCTTTAATATCCATTAAATCATTAAATATATAGACACTACTAGCCAAGAGTGAGAATAATAAAAATGCCAATAGAGTATTAAAATTGTTTTCTGAATTTGAAAAAGAGAAAGAAAAAAGAAGAGGAGTAAAAATAAATAGATTTTTTATATATTGATGAACTCTAAGTAGTTTAAAAATATCACTCAAAAAATTCTCCTAGTTAATTTAAAGTAGATTATATCATTAAAAGTATAGAATTTGGATAAACAAAATATGGAGAAAATTATGAGCAAAGTTTTAGTACCTCTTGCAGGTGGATTTGAAGAGATAGAAGCGATTAGTATAATTGATGTGTTAAGAAGAGCAGATATAGAAGTGATTGTAGCTTCATTAAACTCTGATAATATAGTAAAAGGTGCAAATAATATTTCTGTACTAACAGATATAGAGATAAAAGACGTGGTCGTAGATGAACTTGATATGATAGTTCTTCCTGGAGGGGTTGAGGGAACTTATGCTTTAGCTGAAGATATTAATGTACAATATATACTTAAGAAAATGGATGCTGAAGGTAAAAATATAGGAGCAATTTGTGCTGCACCATATGCTCTGCATAAAGCTGGTGTATTAAAACATAACTATACATGTTATCCATCATTTGAAGAGCATATAAGAGTGGATGGGTTTATGGGTGATAAAGCAAAAGTTGTTGAAGATTCTAATGTAATTACATCACGAGGTCCAGCAACTGCTATCTGTTTTGCTTTAACAATAGTTAACAAATTGAAAGGTAAAGAGGCTTTTAAAGCGTTACAAACTGGACTATTAGCTGATTTTTGTGAGTAATTTTTCCAATTAAAATAATTTTAAGTTATATTAAATAAAAAAAGTGATAAAGTTTACAACATTAAAAAAGGATGTAAAATATGAAAAAAGGTATTAAAGGTTTAGTACTAGCTTTAATGATAGCTGTAATGCCAAACGTGTTAAGTGCGGCAGGTGCGCATGATGGAATCACTTGTCTAGGTTGTCATAGCCCCCACTTCGCGGTAGATGACAAGATATTCGCTGTTAAAAATACAGTAATGAAAAACCCTCTAACAAGAGAAGGTTTTGATCAATTAACTGCTAAAAATTGTTTAGGTTGTCACGAATTAGTTGAATATGGTGGAGCTGGTATAAAACCAGTTCATATGCATACTACTCACCCTATTGGAATGGTTCCTAATCCTAAAGTTGCTAGTGTACCAGATTCTTTACTTAAAAATGGAATGCTTGACTGTGTTAGTTGTCATGAAGCACATCCATCAAATCCAAACTTTATGTATTTAAGAGTAGATGTTGGTGACACAGGTGCTAATATTCAAAAATTCTGTGCTGCATGTCATAGTTCAAAAGCTGATTTAGGTTCTATGGGAATTAATAATGTTGATGATATTAAATTCTTTTCTGCTATGGATGAAGAAGCTGGTTCAGGAGAATTTTCAAGAAATGAAGTTATTATTGATAATAAAACACCATCATATATTATGCCGTTAGGAAAAATACCTCCAAATGATATTATTCCAAATTATCAAAATCAACCTGATTGGGTATATGCTCCAACAATAAATGCTTTAGATGATTTTGGACCAAGTTCAGATACTGAAGTTATTACTCAACCGTAATTATAGTTAGACGATTTAAAACCATATACCAGCAGATATGATGCTGGTATAATCTGTTTTATAAATTAAATAGAGACTCTTAAAGAATCTCTATTTAACCTCTCTTTTAAATACTAAATTTTTCAAAGATCGATTTTCATCCTTACTTACAAACTCTTTTACATTTTTAAGTCTTTTTTCAAACTTAAAACTTGGTGCAAATTTTTTTATAAGTTCTAATATAAAATCTGTATCTAAATCAGGTGAATTAAGACATGCTAAAAGTGTACAATTCTCTGAAGCTATTTGAGGTAGTTTTATTATTAGTTTTTTATAGTCTTTTGTAGCCTCAAAACTTCCCTTTTGAAAAGTTGGTGGATCTATGACGATTAAATCATAAGGACCTTTTTTCTTTATGCGTGAGAATGATTTTAAGATGTTATATGGTAAAAAACTAACATTTTTAGTATCTATGTTATTAATATGATGATTTAATCTTCCTGTTGTGAGAGCATTTTTACTCATATCTATATTTGACACACTCTTAGCCTCACCAAGCTTAGCCGCTATACTAAAAGCACATGTATATGAAAATAGGTTTAATACATTTTTATCTTTAGCATTTTCTCTTACAAACTCTCTACCATTTTTCATATCTGGAAAATAACCGCTATTACGATTTGAGCTAAGATTTAGTTTTATTTTCATGCTATTTTCAATTACATAAAGATTCTCATTAAGTTCTCCAACTAAAATTTCATTGATAGTACCTTTTATATAGCGTCTTTGAAGCACTATTGATTTATGCCTAGTAGATGTGATAAAACTTTTAAGCATATCAAGTAATTTAATTTCTAGCTCAATTTCCATCTCAAAGTAGAGTACAACACTTAAAATATCACCTATAGAGTCTATAGTTAAATGTTTCCAACTCTCATACAGTCCACCACGACCATGAAAAAGTCTTTTAAATTCATCTGTTAGATCTTTTGAATTATTTTTTAGATGGTTTTGTATATCTAATATTTCCATTAAACCTTTTCCCAAAAAGTTCCTTGAGATGTATCCATAATATTTACATTAAATGCTAAAATTTCATCACGAAGTTTGTCTGAAGATTCAAAATTTTTCTCTTTTTTAGCTTCATCTCTTTTAAAGATTAAATCTTCAATTTTTATTTTTGTATCTTCATCTATACCAAATTGAAAATATTCATAAGGATTTTTAACACCAAAACCTAAAATACCATCTATGTAAGCTAAGTTTGAAATAGTTTCGTGCTTCAACAACTTGTGTTTTTCAGCTGTGTCTAATATCTCATTTGCATTTGAAATCATTTCATCTATTAGTGCAAGAGCAAAAGATATATTCATATCATCACTTAGAGCTTTTAGTAGTTCTTCCTGAAAAATAGTTTTATCAGTATTACTAGATAATCCAAAAAGGCGTTTTTTAAGTCTATATATCTTATCAAGACGTTTTTTAGATATTGCTAAATCATCTATTTTAAAGTTAAAATTACTTCTATAGTGAGTGCTTAAGAGGTAAAATCTAAGAACTTCTCCATCATACTCTTTTAGAGCATCTTTTAAAAAAAAACTATTTCCTAAAGATTTGCTCATTTTTTCACCATTTATATTTACAAAACCATTATGCATCCAGTAATTTGCAAGTGCATGATTAGTACCACATCTAGTTTGTGCAGCTTCATTTTCATGATGTGGGAAAAACAAGTCAGCTCCACCACCATGAATATCTATAGCAAATTCATTATTTTGTGTTGCTAGATACTTCTCTATCATTGCAGAACACTCCAGATGCCAACCTGGACGACCATTACCAAATGGTGAATCAAAAGCTATACTACCATCTTTTACACTTTTCCATAAAGCAAAATCAGCAGGATTTTTTTTCTGACTTGAACTCTCAACTCGTTGTTGTTTATCATCCTCATTTTGAACTCTAGAGGATAGTTTTAAGTACTCACTATCACTTGATGTATCAAAGTAAACATCACCATCACTAGTTTTATAAGCATGGTTATTATCAATAAGCTTTTGAGTAAGTTCAAACATAGCTTCAAGTGATTCTGTAGCTTTTGGTTCAAGAGTAGGTCGAGAGACACCAATAGCTTGCATTTCATTATGAAAAGCGTCCGTGTAAAAATCTGTAATCTCTTTTATGTCTTTATTTGCTTCTTGTGCTTTTTTAATTATTTTATCATCTATATCAGTTATATTTCTAGCATAGGTAACTTCATATCCATTAGTATGAAGCACTCTAGCGAGCAAATCAAAAACTAAAGCACTTTTTGCATGACCTAGGTGAGCATCATCATATACCGTTGGTCCACATACATAAAGAGAAACCTTCCCCTTCACTTGAGGAGTAAATTTCCGTTTTGTTTTTTGTACTGAATCATATATATACAATTTTATTCCTTATAATTATTACTAAGTCGTTTATTTAAATATCAAGTAAAATAGGTATTTTTATTTCTTCATATGAGAATGCATAGCGTTATTATATATACTTTTAGTGGTGTTATTATAGCATATTTATAATGTGAGTATTTTTAAAAATACTCAATCAAAAACCATTAATAATCCCTTTGTTTTACACTTTCTTTTTTATACCAACTAACCAGTATGACACAGATAAGCCAACTATAACAGCACCTATAATTAAAAGCTCATCTCCTTTTTCAGAAGAAAGAGAATATATTAGTACCTTTCTAATTAATGCGGCCATTGCCAACATGATAAAAGCACCTATAGCAAAACCTCTACCCTGAAGATGATTTATCTCTTCATTTATTAACTCAGTTGCTGCCCATAAAATAAGTAAACTACCCAAAACAGTTAAAATTCCTTTTTCTATACCAATATCTGTGAAAAATAGAAGGTAAATATCATAAATAAAAAGACCAATAGCAAAAAAGGCAACAAGAGCTAATGCTCCTGCTAAAAAGTAGTTCATATAAGAGTTGAACTTTTTCAAACCGGTTAAGATATTTTTTTCTACTTTTGATAATGATAAATATTTGCTTAATTCCTCTTCTCTGTAGGAGCTAGTTAATGCATCAAGATTCATATCTATGATCTTTTCAACTGCTTTTATCTCTTTTATGTGTTGTTCTTTATTGATAAAGTTTTCTTCTATACTTCTTAAGATAAAAGTCCTAACAAAAGTGAAAGCGGAATTTACATAATGAGTAGGCAAGCCGATTTTAACATGAACCTCACCTATTTTATAAAGATAAGTAAAATAGGGTAAATTATATTTGCCGCAAAACAGATTTATAAACCATTCTTTTATCTTCTTTCGATGATATTTAATAATTTCTTTGTTTTTTAAAAATTGAGCAGTTTTACCAAATCCCCAAATATAATCATAAAATTCATCGATAAAAATATCTGCTAATTCATTCATTCTAGGTTGAAGCTCTTTTAAAATCATGGCTTCTTCATCTGTAAACTTATAATGTTCTTTTAAATTATGATAATTTTGCATTGCCTTACCTTTAGTAGAATAATATTCGCTATAAGAACATATTCTATCGTAAATGTCTGCAAGATAACAAATCTATTATTTTTGATTTTAGTTATATAAAGAGTAGATTCTCAGGCAAAGCCTGAGATAAAAAGTGAGGTATTAGTGTAATTCAGTGTTAAGTTTAATCTCTCTAGTTGAGCGTAAAGCTATAATTTCACCTGTCATAGAATTTTGTCTAAAGTGAATACCATTTAATCCTGATAAATCTTTACCTTTAAAGATTTCACCGCTAATTGTTAGATTTTTATTTACTTCTTGAATTCTTGAAATTTCTTCAGGGTAGATTCCAACTTTAGTTCCCTCTAGTATTGCTAAGCCAGCATCAATTATACAGCCATCACCTAATGGGATACCACATGTAGAGTTAGCACCTAGAAGTGAGTTCTTGCCAACAGAGATAGGATTACCATCAGTTCCACTTAATACACCAAGAATAGAAGCACCACCGCCAATATCTGAGCCATCACCAACGATAGCAGAAGATGAGATACGACCTTCAACCATAACAGAACCAGTAGTACCAGCATTAAAGTTAATATATGAAGCACCTGGCATTACCGTTGTTCCAGCTGCTATTTGTGCACCAAATCTTACTTTTGAAGTATCAAGTATTCTGGTATTATCTTGAGGAATAACATGTTGCAAGAATCTTGGAAACTTATCTACAAAATCAATATGTGGATACTCATTTGCTAATTTTAATTCAATTTCGAACTCTCTTAAATATTCAAGTTCTATTGGTTGACCATTTGACCATGCAACATTTGGTAGAGCACCAAAAGCACCATCTAAGTTGATACTTCTTAATTCAACTTTTGCTTGAGAGATAGCATATAATTTTAAATAACTTGCTTCAACACTCTTAAGTGCGGTATCCTCAAAAATAAATGTTACTTTAAATTCACCCTCTAAAGAACCATTGCTCATGATTTGGTTATAAAGTACAGATGTTACTTGAATGTTTTTATGAGCATCACCAAAAGCTTCATCAGCGTATGGAGAAAAAGCATTTAGACAACTTTTAAGAAATGCAGTGTTTATAGTACATACAACTTCACTTTGGCTAAAATCTACTTCAATACCTTGTTCTGCAAGTGCATTGATAAAGATAGCGGCACTACCAAAATTTTCATTCCAGTTTATTATTGGGTAAGTTGCTTGAATTGTTTTTTCAATATTTAATTGACCTAAATCTACTCTACATATACCAAAAGCTAAAGGGTCTTTATATCCTGCTGTAGTTGATTTTATTTTTTCTATAAGTGCTTTAAAAGCATTCGTTGTTTCAATTATTTCCATTAATTCTCTCTTAAGTAATTTATTGATGTAATTATACATAAAAGATTACTAATAAAAATTTATATATACTTACATCCATGAATAAATGGATAGAACTTTTAAAAAATAATAATTTTATTGGTGTTAAGAAGTATATAAAAGATGGTGCAGATATAAATGACGCTAGTAGTGAAAATGAAGAATCTGTTTTAGCTTTTGCACTTAGATCAATGTGTGATGATGATTTAATTATGTTACTTGTCCAAAACGGTGCTGATATATATGATTTCGATGAAGAGGGTGTTAGTATTTTTGAAATGGCTATCACTTATGATAATATTCGCATAGTAAAACATCTTATAGATAATGGAAAAGATGTTAATCAAACAAATAGAAGAAGTAGATTTACTCCATTAATGGCGGCAGCTTGTTATGGAAGAGTTGAAATAGCAAAGTTACTTATAAAAAGTGGAGCAGATAAAGAAGCTGTTGATACAAAGGGCATAAGTGTCACTGATTTTGCAAGAAAAATGAATAAAAAAAGTATATTGAAGCTACTTGAGTATGATGCATCATTGCCAAAAAATACTAACTATGCTAGATAATAAGGAGTTAAATGAAAATTATTTTTATATTTTTACCAACCTTTGTGTTTTCTAGCATAGCTTTTGCACATGGTATATCACAAGAAGATATTCAGGCAATGATTGACGGTGGAAATATGCGTTATATTTGGCTAGGTGCAACGCATATGTTAAGTGGCTATGATCATTTACTATTTCTTTTTGGTGTTATTTTCTTTTTGAGTACAACTAGAGATATTATTAAATTTGTAACTATTTTTACAATCGGTCATAGTATCACTTTGACTTTTGCTACATTTATGAGCATATCAGCAAATCATTATTTAGTTGATGCCGTAATAGCGCTAAGTGTTATCTACAAAGCTTTTGATAATAATAAAGGTTTTCAGAAGTATCTTGGAATTAAATCTCCAAACTTAATGTTGATGGTTCTTATTTTTGGGCTTATTCATGGCTTTGGTTTATCAACAAGACTTCAACAATTACCATTAGGTGAGCAAAATTTTGATATGTTTATGAGAATAATTTCATTTAATATTGGTGTTGAAATAGGGCAGATTATAGCTCTGTTTTTTATGTTGATAGTTTTAACTCAATGGAGAAAATCAATATCATTTATAAAATTTAGTACAATTACAAATAATGCGTTAATGTTTGCTGGTTTTATGTTATTATTGATGCAATTACATGGATATCTACATACAACGCATGAAGAAGAGTTTGGGTTTAATACTGATGCACATCATCATATACATTTAGATATGCAAGAAGCACAAAAAGACAATTATATTCACGATAAATTATAAACTAAGGAAAAAAATGAAAAAAATCGTTAGAACATCACTTATTATTGCAGTATTGACTTTTAGTTTTAATTCACTTTACGCAGGTGCAAATCATAATCATGATGGGCAAAATCATAAGGGACATACTCATGCACAAGAGAAAGTAACTAAAACATTTGCTAAAAAAGAAGCGATTCAGAAGATAAAAAAGTTGGTTAAATCTAAAAAAATTGAAAAAAGTTGGTTAAAAGCATCAGATATAGATGCAAAAAAGAAAAAATTTGGAAAAAATTTAGAATGGGTTTTTAGTTTTAAAAATGATAAAGTAAAAAACACAAAAAAACAAGTTATATATATTTTTGTAAATCTATATGGTGAAGTAACTGGGGCTAATTATACGGGTAAATAGACTTTAATCAAAAAATTTACCCTGTTTTTCATTATCTAGTGGTTTTCTTTTTTCTTTTGTTAGCCACTCTTGTAAAAGTGATTCGATAACTTTACTAAGACTCATTTTATATCTATTTCTAGAATATTTCATAGCATCCTCCCAAGTTTTTCTATCTATGAGTAAACTTCTTGTTATATTATCTTTTGGTTTCATTAATTGCCTTAAGATACATTTAGTAATTTAACAAAACTTTTATAACTATCTATGATGTGTTGATTCTTTTGTTTTTCTATATAAAATTCAATAGCTTTTTTTCCAAGTCTTGGAATCTCATTTTTAACAGCCCAACTACTTACAGTTCCTTCTGGAATTTCTAAAATTTTTGCAAGATTTTTTTGTGTAATATGTAGTTCATTGCAAACTTCTTTGACTACATTTATTTTTGGTTTTAATTTTAATCTTCTTACATTTTTTTGTGCTTGAAGTAGTGATCTATTTTGAGGCTCAAGTAACTCCTCATCTTCTAGCTTTATATTACTATTTTTTCTTATCCAGTTTATAACATCAGCGGCAGATAAAATCCAGTCTCTTGAAGTTAATTTTGCAACTACCTCATTTGTAAAATTGATAACATTATTTCTTGCAAATTCTTGATTACTTAATTGAAACAACATTGAAAAAGCTAGTTGTTTTGAACTAGGTCCAGCATGTCCCCAATCAAAATTATTATTAGATTCATTGTATAGGTCATATCTCAGAGGAAGTTCTAGTTCCGCATATGTAACAAATCTACTACCTAGTAACGCTCTATGACCCTTAAAAGCATAGTTGTTTCTATTATTACCCATTTTAGCCTCTTAAATTTCAAATTTATAGAAATAGCTTGCATCAATATCTTCTTGCTTTTTTCTATAAAAAGCGTAATGATAAACAATACATATTAACGCAAACAGCAATAATAATACCAATAACCAAACTAACATAATATAATTCCTTGGTTTTTACTTGTTGTTAGAATATCGACAAGCATAAAATTAAATTAAATTAAAAGGTGTATCTTGCTCATTTAAGTGCTTTATGAAGATGCTAAAGTACTTTTCTACATCTGTCTTTTCACTTCCACATAGTGATATCTCAACTGTTGTTTTAGAATTTCTTATATTTGAGAGCATTGGAAGTGATGATAATTCTATATTATTTGGAACTTGTTCCATTATGTGGATAAGAGAATCTTCACTAGTTTGAGCTATCAATGTAAGTGTATGTTTCTTAACTTTTTGATTAAAAAATTTCTTTATTATAGAAGTTATCATTGGATGTGACATCTCAGGAAATCCTGGAGTGAAAAAATATCTATTTTGTAAAAAAAATCCAGACATATTGTTTATAGGATTAAATAACAAATCTGAGCCATCAGGCAAATCTGACATATGAATTCTATGTGGATAAGCTTTCTCACCAAATTTATCAATAATATCTTTTTCAAATATTTTATGTCTAACCAATCCTTTAGAGGTAAATATTTCAGCTGCAATAGCTCTTGTTAAATCATCAGGAGTTGAACCTATACCGCCAAATGAAAATAAAACTGAATTTTTATCACTAAGTACAAGTTTATAAGCTTTTTTCATTAGTTCTTTGTCATCTTTAATTATAAAAGATGCTGTAAGTTCATGACCAAATTTACTAAGTTCTTTTTTTAAAAACTCGAAATGTCCATCAATTCTGCGTCCATTTAATATTTCAGTACCAATTATAAGTGCATAAAAGTTCATTTTTACCCGCTAGTTTATAATTTTTCAGTATTATATTGTAAATTGTTTAAGGAAGCTAGATATGTCCCATGCACAAGAATTAGAAAAACTAATTACAAAAAGTGTTATTCCTGATCTCGATGAAAGATTAGATGAAATATTTGAAGAGATTGCAGATTCCAAAGATGCTACAGAAGATGCGAAAGAGGAGATAGAGGAGCTTAGAGAATTTAAAGCAGATTTACAAAATGTACTAAATGATATTCAAAGTGGTGATATTGAAGATAATGAGTGCAAAGAACTTATTGATGATATATTAGAAGCACAAAAAGGCAATTCTGAAGAGGATTTTGGCTTTACAGAGGAGGAGATATAAAAATGGGTAAGCAGTTCACAAAATTGGCACAGGCGGATATAGATTTTATAAAAAAGCAAAAAGTTTTTTATATTGCATCACATGCAAATAATGAAGTAAATTTATCTCCAAGAGGATATGACTCTATTTATGTTACAGATGTAAATACCATGTATATGATAGATTATTTAGGAAGTGGAAACCGTACAGCAAGAGATATAGAAGATGGCGGAGAGATAACAATTCTTTTTAACGCATTTGAAGGTGCTCCAAAAATTCTTCGTTGTTTTTGTAAAGGCGAGACTATCTTAAAAGATAATCCAGCGTTTAATGATGTAAGTAAATTTTTTAGTGAAGATATGAATGCAATTCGTCAAATCTTTAAATTTAATATTTACGCTGTTGAGACAAGCTGTGGAATGGGTGTTCCAATAATGGAGTACAAAGAGGAGAGACCTCAGGTTCGTAATTTTGCTCTTAAAATGCAAAAAGAAGGTAAGTTTGATGACTATGTTAAAGAGCATCACACTCCAATAAATTTAAAAGCACTTTAGTTAGTTTTAACAATATTTAAGAACAGGATAAAATAATGCGTATAATTCTTTTAGGAGCTCCTGGTGCTGGAAAAGGTACTCAAGCTGGATTTTTGACAAAAAAATACAACATCCCTCAAATTTCTACTGGCGATATGCTAAGAGCAGCTATCAAAGCTGGAACCGATATGGGCAAAATGGCAAAAGCTGCAATGGACGCTGGTCAGTTAGTAACTGATGAGATTATTATTGGTCTTGTAAAAGATAGAATTGCAGAAGATGATTGTAAAAACGGTTACCTTTTAGATGGTTTTCCTCGTACTCTTCCTCAGGCTGATGCAGTAAAAAGTGCTGGTATTGAGATTGATGCTGTGATTGAGATAGATGTTCCAGATAGTGAAATAGTTACTCGTATGGCAGGTCGTCGCGCGCATTTAGCTAGCGGAAGAACTTATCATTTAATTTATAACCCACCAAAAGTTGAAGGTAAAGATGATGAAACAGGTGAAGATTTGGTTCAGCGTGGTGACGACAAAGAAGAGGTTGTTTTAGATAGACTTAAAGTTTATCATGAACTTACAAAACCTCTAATTGGTTACTATAAAAATCAAGCTTCTAAAATTGACAGCTTAACCTACATAACTGTTGACGGTACTGCCGATATTGCTGATGTTGAAGCAACTATAGTTTCTAAACTAGGTTAACTTATTTAGTCATTCTGGGATTGTACCACAATGGTATGATAACTCAGAATCTAATAGCTCTAACTACTCAGTGGCCTCATGAATAGTTTCTTTTGTTTTTTTCCAAGCACTAGAGCTGTCTTTTTTAACGCCTTGCCATGTATTTGAACAACCACTATTTAGTAGTAAAACACTTAAAATAGATATAGATAATATTATTGTTTTCATTTTTGAATCTTTTTATATTTTTGATTTAACGAAATTTTCCATCTCTAAAACTACCTCTTGGATAGTCCCTTCGCCAGAGATTACTTTTAAAATATTTTTAGCATTATAAAAAGCTTGTATATCGCACAAAGGTTCTGTATATACTTTCATGCGGTTATTAAATATTTCCGAATTGTCATCATCACCGCGAGCCCGACCAAGAACTCTCTCACGAGCAGTTTTTTCACTAACAGCTACCTCTATAACGCTTATAAGTTCTAAAGAAGAATCTATACTTAGATACTCATCTAAAGCATTTAATTGCTCCATGCTTCTAGGGTATCCATCAATGATAATAATGTCTGTAGGGGCATTTTTTATAGCATTTGTAATTGTTTGTATTGCTATGTGTATAGGAACGATAAGTCCTTTAGATATATAGTTATTTATCTCGAGTCCAAGTTTACTGCCACTTGCTACCTCCGCTCTTAGCATATCGCCAGTAGAGTAGTGTGTTATATTATCATTTTCTTTGGCAATTAACTCTGCGTCTGTGGTCTTACCAGAACCAGGAGCTCCGATAATTAAAAAAAGTTTTTTCATAATTTGGATTATGCTTTTGTCTGTTCGCGTAATCTAATATGTAAATCTCTAAGTTGAGTATTATCAACCGCACTTGGTGCTTTTGTAAGGATACAAGAAGCTTTTTGTGTTTTAGGAAACGCAATAACATCACGAATACTAGATTTTTTACTTATTAACATCATTAATCTGTCAAAACCTAAAGCAAAACCACCATGTGGAGGTGCACCAAATTTAAGAGCATCAAGTAAGAAACCAAATTTCTCTTGAGCTTCTTCTTCTTCAATTCCAAGAAGTTTAAACACTTCTCTTTGAACCTCTTCTTTGTGGATACGAATAGATCCTCCACCAAGCTCTGTACCATTAAGAACAATATCATAAGCGATAGATTCTATCTCTTGTATATCATCTTTATCAGTGTCTTTTGGCAATGTAAATGGATGATGAAGTGCTTTTACTCTTCCATCTTCAATTTCAAACATTGGAAAATCAACAACCCATACAAATTCAAATGCATCTTGATCGACAAGATTCATTTTTTCATGCTCAGCAATGAAGTTTCTAAAACGACCCATATAATCCCATACAGTTTTCTTATCACCAGCACCAAAAAATACAACATCACCAACTTCTAGCTCTGTTCTTTGAATAAGAAGTGCAATATCTTCTTCGCTAAAGAACTTGATTAGTGGACCTTTAAGACCATCTTCTTTCATTTGGAAGTATCCAAGACCGTGCGCACCAAATTGACGTACAAAAGTCTCAAAACCTTTCATTTCGCGTTTAGAAAATATCAAATCAGCACCTGGAACTTTAAGAGCTTTTATACGGTTAGTGTGAGGTTTTTTAGCTATATTTGTAAATATTTCATTATCACATCTCTCAAAAATATCGATAACATCAACCATTTTAAGGTCATATCTCATATCTGGTTTATCAGAACCGTACCATTCCATAGCATTGGTATGTGTAATACGATTAAATGGAGCTTGAACTTCAACGCCACAAGCTTTAAACATTGCCATAAGTAAATCTTCTGCTACTTTTATAACATCTTCTTGATTACAAAAGCTCATCTCAACATCTATCTGAGTAAACTCAGGCTGACGGTCAGCTCTTAAATCTTCATCACGAAAACATTTTGCGATTTGGAAGTATCTGTCAAATCCACCTACCATTAAAAGTTGTTTAAAAAGTTGTGGTGATTGAGGGAGAGCGTAAAATTCACCATTGTGAACACGAGAAGGGACTAGATAATCTCTAGCACCCTCTGGAGTAGATTTTGTAAGGATAGGAGTTTCAACTTCTAAAAAGCCGTTTTCATCAAGGATATTTCTAGCTGCAATTGCTGCTTTTGAGCGAAGACGAAACACTTCATAAAGATCTGGATCACGAAGTTCTAAATAACGGTATTTAAGAGTAGTCTCTTCACCAACATTTTTATCGCCAATTACAAATGGAACAGGAGCTGATTTGTTTTCAATGATTAACTCAGTAACCATAATTTCTATAGCACCAGTTTTCAGCCTTGGATTAGTTAAACCCTCACCACGAAGACGAACAGTACCTTTTACAATAAGTACATATTCGTCACGAACACCATCAGCAACTTTGTGTGCTTGAGTACTATCTGCTGGGTCACATGTAAGTTGAACTAAACCGCTTTTGTCGCGTAAGTCGATAAATATAATTCCACCATGGTCACGATAGTTGTTTGCCCAACCAGCTAAAACAATATCTTGTCCTACATTTGCTTCACTTAAATCTGTACAATAATGACTTCTCATAAAATAGAGTCCTAAAAATAATTTTCGCGATTATATCTAAAATTAGCTTATTATTTCTTCAATATCTTGAGAGAGAACCACTCCCTCAGCTCTATAAATAACATTTTCACCATCTTTATAGATTACCATTGTTGGTACTTTTTGAACATGATAACGCTCTGCTAAATCAGGAGATTCGCTACACTCTATGTTTATAATACAGATATTTTTATTTTCCTCTTCTAAATCTTCTAGTTCACCCTCTAGTGCCATGCAGGCATCACAAAATTCTGAACCAAATTTTAATATCACTATATTTTTTTTCTTAAATTGTGTATATATAGTTTGTTGAAAGTTTTCTTCATCTACATCTATAATCGCCATATTTTCTCTCTTGATTTTATACTTCAAGCAAATTTTAGCATATCTTTTAATTCATAAGTAGTGTATAATCATAAAATATTAAAATAAAGAGTTTCATTTGAGTAGTGATATTATCAAAAAAATCGGTGTAGTACTAAGACCATCAACTCCTGAGATAAAAGATAGTTACCTTAAGCTTGAGAGTATATTTAAGAGTTATGGCATAGAAGTTTTTTTAGAAAAAAATTGTGCCGATATGATAGGAGAAGATGGAGATAATTTTGATAATATCTGCTCTAAAGTAGATTTATTGGTAACCTTAGGTGGTGATGGAACTCTTATCGCTACTGCTAGAAGATCATTTGATTATAATATCCCTATACTTGGAGTTCATGCAGGAAATCTTGGTTTTTTAGCAGATCTTTCACTTGATGAGTTAGATTCTTTTGTTGCGAAATTAACACATAATAAATATAAAATAGAAGAAAGATCAATTCTCGAAGCAACAGTTATAAAAAATTCTAAAAAAATTAAAATGTACGCTTTTAATGATGTTGTTTTAACTCGTACTAGTGTTTCGTATATGATTCATATAGAAACTTCAGTTGATTCAAAACTTTTTAATACTTACTATGGTGATGGTGTTATTGTCTCAACTCCATCAGGTTCTACAGCGTATAATCTTTCATCAGGAGGACCAATTATTCATCCTGCTACAAATGTATTTGTATTAACTCCAATATGTCCCCATTCCTTAACACAAAGGTCAGCTGTTTTTCCTGGTGAGTTTGAAATAAAAATGAAAACATTAGAAGAAAAAGCACTCATAATTATTGATGGACAAGAGATGCATGAACTTGGGATAGAAGAGTGTGTGCAAATAAGATTAGCCACTAAAACTGTTAAACTAATACATAAAAATGAGTATAATTATTTTAATGTTTTAAAAGAAAAACTTAATTGGGGTAAATAAAAAAGAGAATATATTAAAAATATTTTCAATAGATTCTATACAAAAATTAAAATAAGCACTTATTCATGCAAAAATTGTTCCAACTCTTACATTCCTTTCAGTTTTATTACTCTACAATACTTTAAATAAAAAATATCGAGTATTAAAATAAATGAGAATAGATAAATTTTTAAATTCAGTAAACATAACAAAAAGACGTTCTGTTGCACAAGATATGATAAGCAATAAAGTTATTTTAATAAATGACATAATAGTAAAAGCTAGTAAAAATGTTGAGGTAGGTAGTGTAATCACCATTAAATATTTAAACAATACTAAAAAATATAAGGTATTACAAATTCCTAAAACAAAATCTACTTCTAAGTCATTACAAAATGAGTACATAAAGGAAATTTTATGACATGCATAGAAGTTAAAAAATTATTTACATCACTTTTTAAACATGAGATGAGTGATGAAGTCATGAGAGAATTTTTGCTTGATACGAAGCTTGATGAACAGACTTCAGTAGAATCGATAGCAGTAGCAGCAGAAGTTATGCGATCATTTGCAATTCCTCTTCCTATATCTGATGAATTGCGTCCAAAATTACTTGATGTAGTGGGTACAGGGGGGGATAAAATAGGGAGTTTTAATATCTCTTCAACTGTAGCACTTTTAGTTGCATCATGTGGTAGTATAGTCGCAAAACATGGAAGTCGATCTATCACTTCAAAATCAGGTAGTGCTGATATGTTTGAAGAATTAGGTATTAGGCTTGATTTAAATATTGATAGTTCTGCTAAGCTTTTAGAAGAAACAGGATTTACTTTTATGTTTGCTGGAAATCATCATCCTGCTATGAAATTTATAGTTCCAATTAGAAAAACTATACCTGATAAGACTATATTTAATATTCTTGGCCCATTAACAAATCCTGCTGGAGCTAAAAAATCTCTTCTTGGTGTTTTTGATAAATCTTTTGTTCCAAAAATGGCAGAAGCTCTAAAAATTAATGGAGCGATATCAACAATGGTTGTAAGTTCTGCAGAGGGAATGGATGAGATAAGTATATCAGATGTAACTTATGTGTCACAGCTTCATGTTGGAGAGGTAAAAGAGTTTATAATTGATCCAAGAGAATATGGTATAAAAAGGGTTCCTCTTGAAGCAATCACAGGTGGAGATTCATGTAATAATGCAAAAATTTTATATAATATCTTTAACTCTAATGCTAGTGATGCTCAAAGAGATATAGTTCTTATAAATGCAGCGTCAGCTTTAATCGTTGATGGACTAGCTCGTGATATTCAAGATGGACTAGAAATAACAAGGGAAGCTATAAAAAGAGGGCTGGCAAAAGAAAAGCTAGCTCAAATAGTAAATATTTCAAATAAATTATGATTACTCATAAATATAAACTAAAAGAATTGAATTTATTAACAAGTGAGATAAGTGAAAAGTTTATAAATGGTGTAATTATCTTAAGAGGAGATTTGGCGGCTGGAAAAACTACTTTTGTAAAAGAGATGGCTAAATCTTTGGGGTTAAATGATGAAGTTACTTCACCTACATTTTCACTTCAACATTGCTATGGAGATAATTTTTTTCATTATGATATATATAACCATGGGTTAGATCATTTTATATCATTGGGAATGTTAGAAGAATTAGACAAGGAAGGTTTACATATTGTGGAGTGGGGTGATGGTAAATTAGTAGATATTTTAAATTCTGCGGAAATAAGTAATATAACAATAAAAATAGAAAAAATTTCAAATGATATAAGAGAATATGAGGTAGATTATGCATACGCTTAAAGCAATAAACTTAGAGAAAAAAATAAAAGATTTAGAGATAGTAAAAGGGATGAGCCTTCAAGTAAACAGTGGAGAAGTTGTAGGATTACTTGGTCCAAATGGAGCTGGTAAAACCACTACTTTTTATATGATATGTGGACTTGTTGAAGCTACTGGAGGAGAAGTGTTTTTTGATGATGAAAATCTCTCTGGAATGCCATTACATCAAAGAGCCATAAAAGGTATTGGTTATCTTCCTCAAGAAGCATCAATTTTTAAAGATTTAAGCGTTGAAGATAATCTTTTAGTGGCTGCACAAGTTGGTATAAAAAATAAATCTGAACAGAAAGAGAGAATATTAGAACTTCTTGATATGTTTAATATAGAACCAATTAGATATCGAAAAGGTATTAGTTTGAGTGGAGGTGAGCGTCGCCGTGTTGAGATAGCACGAGCTTTGGTTAATAAACCAAAATTTTTACTTCTTGATGAGCCATTTGCGGGAGTTGACCCTATTGCTGTGATGGATATACAAACAGTTATAAAGCAATTAGTTTCTTATGATATTGGTGTTCTTATAACAGATCATAATGTTCGTGAAACACTTGATGTTTGTGATAGAGCTTATGTTATTAAATCTGGTGAATTATTAGCTAGTGGAACAAGCGATGAAATAGGTCAAAATCCTGATGTTCGTAAACATTATTTAGGTAAGGAGTTTAAGCTTTAAATGGCAGCATTAAGACAGATTCAAAGTGTAGAGAATAAGCATAAACTCTCAAACACACTTCGTAATTGGTTACCAATTTTACACTCAAGTCTTAGTGATTTGAATGAAGCTATGAATCCGTTTGTGGAGAGTAATCCTGTTATTGAGATTGAGTCTGGATATGAAGAAAACTTTGAAAAGAAGATTCCAAAAAAGATTATAAGAGGAACTATAAGTAATTCTAGAACAGAACAAATAGAAGCTCTTACTATCCAAGTGAGAACTCTTCATGATGTTCTTGATGAGCAGTTAGAAGCACCACTTTTCCCAACACCATTATCTCAATCTATTGCCGTATTTGTAGTTGCTAATCTTGATGAAAATGGTTATTATGAAGGTAATACAGATGTATTTTGCGAAAAAGAAAATATACAAATAGAGGAATTTGAAAAAATTCGTTTAAGATTTGCACATGTTGAACCTATTGGAATAGCAGCTAAAAATTTATCAGAATCATTTTTATTTCAACTAGATAATTCAGATATAAAAGACGAAGCTTACTCTTTATGTGTAGAAGTAATACAAAATATTGAAGATATTTATGATTATTCAAAAGAAAAGAACTTTAGTGAAGTTATGAGAGTTTTATCTACTTTTAAAAATCCTCCAGCAATAGAATATCAAGAGGAACCAGCACAGGTTATACCTGATCTGATGATATTTTTTGATGATGACAACTCTATAGAAGTAAAATTAAACGACGCATATTATCCAACTATACATATAGACCATAATTATGTTGTAGAACATGAATTCATAACCAAAAAAATTAAAGAAGCAAAGAGTTTAGTTGATGCTCTTGATATGAGAAAAGCAACACTTTATAAAGTTGGATTGATGATAGTTGAGTATCAGTATGAATTTTTTACAGGTGGACAGATTATGCCACTTACCCTTAAAACTTTAGCAGATGAGTTTGGACATAATCCATCAACGATATCACGAGCTATAGCAAATAAGTATATAGCTTGTGATAGAGGTGTTTTAGCAATGAAAGAATTTTTTACAACAGCCATTGATGACGATGTATCAAATGCTGCTATAAAAGATTTTTTGATTGATTTAGTTAAGCAAGAAAATAGAGTAAAACCTCTTAGTGATATGAAGCTTTTAGAATTAATTCAAAGTAAATTTAAAGTTAAAATGGTTAGAAGAACTATCGCAAAATATAGAAAACAATTAAATATAGCAGGTTCAAGTGAAAGAAAAAAACTCTATCATTTACATTAAAAAAAAGCTTAATATAGAGGTTGAAAAAAGAAACTCTCAAAATGAGATTTCACAAGATAAGCTTGATCCAATTATAGTGGCACATCGCTATAAAGACCCGACCGTTTCACTTATTTGTGCACTTTTTGCTTATGGAAATGTAAAGCAGATAGTAAAATTTTTAAACTCACTTGACTTCTCACTTTTAAAAAAGAGTGATGAAGAGATAAGTGAGGCTCTTAAAAATCACTACTATAGATTTCAAAAAAGTGAGGATATTATTGCTCTTTTTATCGCACTTAAAAGATTAAATAAAAAAGGCACTTTAGAAGATATATTTAAAAATGGATATAAAGAAAAAAGAAGTGTAGTTGATGGTATAAACGAGCTTATAAAAACTCTAAAAAAGCTTTACCCAAGTGATACTCAAGGCTATAACTTTTTAATTTCTAAGGTAACTACAAAAACAAAGGGAACAGGGGCTTTGAAACGCTGGATGATGTTTCTTAGGTGGATGATTAGAGAGGATAATATTGATATGGGGTTATGGAGTGGGGTTGATAAAGCAGATCTAATTATTCCACTAGATACTCATACATTTAATGTTTCTAAGAAGCTTGGACTTCTTCAAAGAAAAACTTATGACCTGCAAGCTGCAATAGAGTTAACACAAACTTTACGTAGTTTTGATAAAAATGATCCACTAAGATATGATTTTGCACTTTATAGAATAGGACAAGAAAAAATAATAATTTAAAAGTAGAGAGTTATTAATTAATCTCTACTCATTTTTTTTAAAATTAAAATTACAGCAATAAATGAAGCAAAGAAAATTCCAATTTTTACAGCATCAAAAATATTTCAACCTAAAAATGCAAGTTGTATTATAAAAATAGATATAGTAAATTCTATGCCAACTAAAAATCCAACAGCTATAATTTTATTCCAGCTTAAATTATCAGAGGATTCAATCTAAATAATCTTTATCTTAAGTATGTTTTTCTCATCTATAACTATACTATTTTTTGATATAATAATTTTTTAAATTATTATATGCAAGTATAAATAAAATAAAAGGGATTTATAATGGAATGTGAATTTCCATCAGTTAATTCAAATAAACAAGAAATAATAGAAATTTTTAAAAATGTAAAAACAATAGCAGTCTTAGGACTTTCTCCTGATGAATCTAAACCAAGTCATAGAGTTGCTAAATACTTACAAGAAAAAGGTTTTAAGATTATTCCAATATACCCAAAAGAAGATAAAATATTAGGAGAAAAAGTATATCGTTCACTTTTAGAGATACCATTTGAAGTAGATATGGTAGATATATTTAGAAAATCAAAAGCACTTGATATGGTAGCAGATGCTTGCATTAAGCGTGGCGATGTAAAAGTTTTTTGGGCTCAAAAAGAGATAGTAAATAATAATGCGGCAACAAAAGCAAAAAATGCTGGTATGAAGGTTGTACAAAATATGTGTGCAATGGTTGAGCATGAAGCAGTAGAAGGATGTTTAGTTGTTTAATGTAAAAAAAATTTATGAAGCAAGAGAGAGAATAAAGGGTGTTATATTAGATACACCTATCTCTTATGCACCTATTCTTAGTGATATATCTAAATGTAGTGTTTATGTAAAAAAAGAAAATTTACAAATAACTGGTGCATTTAAAATTAGAGGTGCTTACAATAAAATAGCCTCACTTAGCGATGAACAAAGAGCATGTGGGGTTATAGCTGCAAGTGCTGGAAATCATGCTCAAGGTGTAGCTTTTTCTGCTTCAAAGTTTAATATAAAGGCTGTGATAATTATGCCAGAATCAACACCTTTAACAAAAGTAAATGGAGTTAAGCATTTTGGAGCGGAAGTTATACTTGCTGGTTCAAATTATGATGAGGCTTATGCGTATGCAAAAGAGTATGGAGAAAAATATTCTTTAACTTTTGTTCACCCTTTTGAAGATGAAGAGGTTATAGCTGGACAGGGTACATTAGCTCTTGATATTTTAGATGCATGTCAAGAATTAGATGCTATTATAGTCCCCGTTGGTGGTGGTGGACTTATCTCTGGAATGGCAGCAGCTATTAAAGCTATAAGACCAAGCATAGAAGTTATTGGTGTTAGTGCTTTAGGTGCTCCTGCTCTTAAAGATTCATTTGATCTTAAAAAACCTATTGATAGTATTAGCGTAAGAACTATTGCTGATGGTATAGCTGTTCGTGATACTTCAGAAATTACACTTAAGTATATGCTTGGTAGTGTTGATAGGTTTATAAGTGTTGATGATGAAGAGATAGCTAGTGCTATTCTTTTTTTACTTGAAAGACAAAAACTTGTTGTTGAAGGTGCTGGTGCTGTTGGTGTAGCCGCACTTCTTCACAATAAACTTCCACACTTAAAAGATAAAAAAGTAGCAGTCGTTTTAAGTGGTGGAAATATGGATGTTACACTTTTATCTGTAATTATAGAAAAAGGTCTTTTAAAATCTGGCAGAAAAATGAAAACTACAGTTACTTTAGTTGATAAGCCAGGTTCACTTATGAGATTTACAGAGATACTAAAAGACTTAAATGCTAATATTGTTCATATAGCATATGATAGAACATCTGTTTCACTTGATTATGGTGATGCAAATGTAACCGTTCACATGGAGACTAAAGGGATGGATCATCAACAAGAGATTCATCGTATGCTAAAACAAGAGGGTTATATAAGGGATTAATGATTTATGAACCCAATTAAGCAGACAAATATTTTTGAACCAGTTATTTATATACAAATTTTAGATGCTAAAACACTTTTAATAGTTGATTCACATAGTACATTAAAATATTTTGATAAGACTAGTATGTATATCAAAAATAATATTAAAATATCAAATCTTCACAAAAGATATGCTACAAAAGTAGTTGCTTTAAATTATACTGTGGATCGCTTAGCACTTGTTAGTACTGGGGCAAAAAATTCAAAACTTATTGATATAAAAAATAAAAAAGTGATTACAACTATTGATAGGCATCAAGGTGAAGTTTCTTGTGTTGCAATTGATCCAAAAAATAAATATATGTTCTCATGTGGAGATGATGGTAAAACTTTTGCTATAGATATAAATACTGGTGCCTTAATGTTTACATTACCAATCCATATTGATGGAGTAAATGATATAGCTTTTAGTCAAAATGGTCAATGGCTTGCAACAGGTAGTTATGATAAAAATATATTTTTATTTAACCTAGCTACTGTTTCACCAAAGAGTAAATTAAAAGCTCATTCATCAGCAGTAGTAAAACTTCAATTTTTAAGCAATCATAGACTCTTTAGTGTGGATAAAAAAAATAGTGCTATTATCTGGGATTTAAATACTTCTAAAATTATAACAAGATTAAAAGGTATTCATGATGATGTTACATGTGTTGTTGTTGGAAGTGATAACAACTTTTTATTTTTAGGAACACAACTTGGGTATGTTATAGTTTTTGATTTAAAAATCTATGAGCTTATTTCAGCAAAATTGATAAAGTTTACTCATAAAATTACAGCTATAAATTTTATAGAAGAAACTCAAGAACTTATAGTTGCAAGTGATAGCGGTGAATTGAAAATTTATAATATTTTTGAAAATGAAGATAAATTAAATGAATCTCTTCGTAAAAAAGATTATTTTCATATGCAAAAATATATGGATGCTAATCCTTTATTAAAATATACAAAAGCATCCCAAGTTTTTATAGCTTTATGGGATAGAACAATAGAAAAAGCTACACAATATCTTGGAGATAATAATAAAAAACAAGCTATTAAATTATTTGAAAATTTTAAAGATATTTCTTCTAAAAAACAAGCTATGTTAAAATTAATAAAAGAGTTTGATGAGTTTGATAAATTTCTTATGTTTATAGAAAAGAAAAAACTTCCTCTAGCTTACTCTTTAGCAAATATGCACCCAGTTTATAAAAAAACAAGTGTGTATAAAAATATGGAAATTAAATGGATTGAAGCGTTGAATTTAGCAAAAAAATATTTTTTTGAATCAAAATTTAATGATAAAGCAACAGAATTATTAGTACCATATCGAGGCATAAGCGAAAAAACAAAGATTATTCAACAGCTAGTATTAAAATCAAAACTTTATAGAAGATTTCAAACAGCTGCAGGGCAAAAAGATTTTAAAATAGTATCTGAACTATTAAAACAACATTCTTTTCTGAAGAGATTTAAAGAGTATGATGCTTTGGTAAAATATTCAGACTCTTTATATATTAAAATACAAAAATATCTTCAAAAAGATGATACACATTCTGCTATCAAGCTTCTTAGAGTTCTAGTTGATTTTGAAGATTTTAAAGAAGAAGCAAAAATAATAATGACAAATATAGAAAATAGACAGAAATTTTTCAATACTATACAAGATAATGACCTAATTCTTGCTTATAATCTTTTAGATAGTTCTAATGATTTACAAAGTAGTGAATCTGGAAAAAAACTTCATCTTGCATGGGAAAATGACTTAAATATTGCAAACATGTATGCTCAAAATAAAGATATAGATGGGATAAAAACCACATTAAATAAATATATTAAAATTAGTTCAAAAAATAGATCTATTGCTATTGTATTATCTAAATACTATATTGTTGAACTAGAGCTAAAGCTAAAGCAGATAAAAGATAAAAAAATATTGGAGCATGGAATAAAAAACTATCTTTTATATTTTGGTTCAACAGATGAAATTATGAGTTTTTTTGAAATATTTAAAGAAAAATTTTTAGATACAAAATTAAACCTTAAGTCTCAAGTGCACGGCTCCATGGACAAATGGAGACCATCCATGATAGTTAACTCAATATTAGATTAAAAAATTATATATATTAGTAATATTAGTGACTTGAAATAAAATTTTAAAACTTAATTGAAGTAATTGAGTGTATTGCTTTTTGTTGAAATAAATCAACCTCATTTACACTTGTGTTATTTAATAAAATCTGTTCTAAATAGTGACATCAAAATCTGATATAGAAAACTTATATCATATATTTAACCTCAAATATATACAAGATAGGTATAATAAGCTAATTTTTTATTAGAGGAGATTTTTCATGCAAATAAGTGGCTCGCAAATGGTCATTGAGGCTTTAATCGCGGAGGATGTTACCACAGTATTTGGTTATCCTGGCGGAGCTATCATGAATGTCTATGATGAGATTTATAAACAAAATGACTTTAAACACATATTAACGAGACACGAGCAAGCCGCAATCCATGCTGCTGAGGGATATTCAAGAGCTAGTGGTAAAGTTGGTGTTGCTATGATTACAAGTGGACCAGGATTTACGAATGCTGTTACTGGTTTGGCTGATGCTTATATGGATTCTATTCCATTAGTTGTTATTAGTGGGCAGGTTCCTATGAGTTTAATTGGTACAGATGCATTTCAAGAGATTGACGCTGTTGGAATTAGTCGTTCATGCACCAAGCATAATTATCTTGTAACAGATGCGAAAGATTTAGCACGTATTTTAAAAGAAGCTTTCCATATAGCAGCTACAGGTCGTCCAGGTCCTGTTCATATCGATATTCCAAAAGATGTTACAGCTCAAATTGCTGAATTTGATTATTCTTTAAAGCTTAGTTTAGAAACATACAAACCGCATATAAAAGGTAATCCTCGTCAAATTAAAAAAGCTATAGAGGCTATTGCAAAAGCGAAAAGACCTCTTTTTTATCTTGGTGGTGGCATTATAAATGCAAATGCATCTGATGAAGTTAGAGATTTTGTTCATAGAACTGGAATCCCTGCTGTTGAAACTTTCATGGCTAGAGGAACTCTTAGTCATGATGATAGTTTACTTATCTCTATGCTTGGTATGCATGGCTCTTATGCTGCAAATATGGCTATGAGTGAAACGGATCTAGTTATTGGTCTTGGTGCAAGGTTTGATGATCGTGTAACTGGAAAAATATCTGAGTTTGCTAAAAATGCTGATGTAATTCATGTAGATATTGATCCTGCATCTATATCAAAACTTATTAATGCTGATTATCCAATAGTTGGTGATGTTAAAAATGTTGTAAACGACATGTTGAAGCTATCATCAGATATTGACTCAGCAAAGTATAAACCATGGAGAGAAACTATTTCTAATTTTGATAATCTTCATCCATTAACATACCATGAAGATACTGATAGATTAAAACCTCAATGGGTTATAGAGCGTGTTGGTGAGCTTTTAGGTGATGATGCAAATATCTCTACAGATGTTGGACAACACCAAATGTGGACAGCACAGTTTTATCCATTTAGTAGACCTCGTCAATTTATGAGTTCTGGTGGACTTGGAACAATGGGTTATGGTTTTCCTGCAGCTATTGGTGTAAAAGCTG
This sequence comes from Sulfurimonas sp., assembly GCA_021648465.1. Lineage (GTDB taxonomy): Bacteria > Campylobacterota > Campylobacteria > Campylobacterales > Sulfurimonadaceae > Sulfurimonas. The sequence goes on from JAKISR010000001.1 coordinate 81,346, forward strand.
CAAGTCCTGAAAAGATAAGTATTAACTTTACAGGAGATGGTTCAATATTAATGAATTGTCAAGAGTTGATGACAGCAGTTGAGCAAAAATTACCAGTTATAAATATTATTTTAAATAATAATTTTCTTGGTATGGTTCGTCAATGGCAAACACTGTTTTATGACAAAAGACATAGTGAAACAGATTTATCAGTTCAACCAGATTTTGTAAAATTATCAGAAGCTTTTGGTGGAATAGGGTATAGAGTTAAAACAAAAGAAGAATTTGATGCTGCTCTTAAAGATGCAATTGATAAAAACATAGTTGCTTTTATAGAGGTAATTGTTGAGAGAATGGAAAATGTTATGCCAATGGTTCCAGCAGGCGGAAGTCTATTTAACATGATGTTATTACAAAAGAAGGAGAAATAATGACTGAAAGTAATGAAAGAAGAGTTGTTTCAGTTATTGTTGTAAATGAAGCAAGTGTTTTATCTCGTATTACAGACCTTTTTTCTGGTCGCGGTTATAACATTACATCATTAACTGTTGCGCCTATTCCTGATAGTAAGTACTCAAGACTTACTATCGTTACATCTGGTTCTGTTAGAGTAATAGAACAGATTACGAAGCAACTTCATAAGCTTATCCCGATTTTGAGAGTTTATGAGCATGCTGACTTGGTTGAAAAAGAGATGGCATTAGTTAAATTTCCAATTTCAGATAACATTACAGATATAAATACTCTTTGTGAAGCCTATAATGGCAAAATTGTAAATGTTGGCGAAAACGTTATAATAGCGATGGTTGCAGATGAGCCTAAGAGAATTGAGAATTTTTTAAAAATAATAACTAGATATAATCCAAAAGAGATAGTTAGAAGCGGTGCTGTTGCACTAGAGAGATAGATTATGCTTCTTAGTGAAGTTGCAAAAAAGTTAAAATTTTCATTTATTGGAGAAGATTTAGAAGTTGGCTCAATGAATGAATTAGAGCTAGCTTCATCTTCACAACTTGCATTCGCTGTACATAAAAAATATGCCTCAAAATTGTCATCCTCAAAAGCAAAAGCTTTTTTAATTGTTGAATCATTATTAGAATCTCTTCCAAAAAATTCTTCCTATATCGTATGTGATAATGTCTTGCTTGCAATGGCATACGCTACTAAACTTTTTACTCCAAAACTTATTGAATTAGATTTAAAACCAGCTAAAATAGGTAAAGATAGCTATGTAGATGATATGGCAAAGGTGGAAAATGGTGTAGTTATAGGTTTAAATGTAACTATTTTAGCCGGTGCATATATTGGAACAAAATCAGTAATTAAAGACAATAGTGTTATACATCCAAATGTCACTATATATCGAGATTCTATTATAGGAAAGAACTGTATTATCCATTCAGGAACTGTTATAGGTGCTGATGGTTTTGGGTTTTCTCATACAAAAGATGGAGAGCATATAAAGATACATCAAAATGGAAATGTTATCATAGAAGATAATGTTGAAATTGGTGCAAACTGTGCGATAGATAGAGCAGTTTTTAACTCTACAATTATCAAAAAAGGCACAAAGTTTGATAATTTTATTCATATTGCTCATAATTGTGAAATAGGTGAGCATTGTATATTTGTAGCTCAAACAGGTGTAGCAGGTTCAACAACACTTGGTCGTAACTGTGTGATTAGTGGACAAAGTGCATTTGCAGCCCATCTTGATATAGCTCCTTTTTCTACTTTTACTGCTAGAAGTGGTGTAACTAAAAGTATAAAAGAGAGTGGTGGCACTTATAGTGGTTATCCACTTATGGAGCACAGAAAGTGGAGAAGATTGCAAACAAAAATTTCTAAACTAAATAGTTAAAAAGGTTATAAATGAAACTAGATAAGATAGCTAAACTAATAAACAGTGATTTTAGTGGTCAAAACATTGAGATAAGTGGCATGAACACACTTAAAGATGCTGCTAAAAATGAAATCTCTTTTGTTTCAAATTCAAAATATATAAGAGATGTACAAAATTCAAATGCTGGTGCGATTTTAGTTGATAGTAAAAATAAAGAGTTTGTTCCAAGCACCTCAGTAGCATTGGTTGTAGATAATCCATATTGGGAAATGGCAATATTATCAAAGTGTTTCTCTTCACCAATTGAAAATAATAATTTGCCTCTTGCAATAGTAGGTGAGGGCAGCAAAGTATCAGCTAAAGCAGAACTTGCAAATGGTTCTAAAATAGGAAAAAATTGTACTATTATGGCACATGTATACATTGGTGCAGAAGCTGTAATAGGGGATAATACAATTATCTATCCAAATGTAACAGTATATAGAGATTGTAAAATAGGTAATGATTGCATTATTCATGCAAGTGCAACTGTAGGAAGCGATGGTTTTGGTTTTTCTACAAATAAGCTAGGTGAACATAAAAAGATATACCAAAATGGAAATGTTATTATAGAAGATAATGTTGAGATAGGAAGTTCTACAGCTATTGACAGAGCGGTATTTAGCTCAACTATTATAAAAAAAGGTGTTCGTATAGATAATCTTGTCCAGGTTGGGCATAATTGTGTTATTGGTGAGTATTCTGTTTTAGTTGCTCAATCTGGAATATCTGGTTCAACAACAATGGGTAGAAATGTTGTTATGGGTGGGCAAAGTGCTACTGCTGGACATTTACAAATTGCTCCGTTTACAACTATGGCTGCAAGAAGTGGTGTTACCAAAAGTATAATAGATAGTGGTAAAACTTTTGCAGGTTTTCCACTTATGGAACATAAAACATGGCTAAAACTTCAGGGTAAAATTGCTAGACTATTAAAATAATATTTAAAGGTAGAGATATGTCAAAAACAATTGCTTTAAAAGGAACAAAAAAAGGTGTTATTTCAATAACTAAAATTGATGAACCATATGGTAAAAATAGTGCATCTGTCGCCAGTATAGGAGTATCCCTAACTGGTGATGTAAATGAACATCAATGGAAAGTTCATATTCCGTTAGACAATTTAGATGAAGTTATAGGGGCACTACAAAGTCTAAAGTAAGATTTTTTCTTACTTTAGCTCATTAACAAACTCTTCAATTCTTTTTATACCTTTTCGAATACTATCTATATCAGTAGCAAAACTAAATCTAAAATAACCTTCACTTCCAAAACCAATACCTGGAACAATAGCTACCTCTTTATTTGCAAGTAAATCTTTTGCAAATTTTAATGAATCGGAACTAATCTCTTTAATATTTACAAATAAATAGAAAGCACCATCAGGTTTTAATACACTTAAGCCGTCTATTTCATTAAAAAGTTTTACCGCTTCATCTCTACGCAATATAAACGCTTCCTTCATTTTTTTTACATCTTTATCAGAACTTCCATCAAGACCGGCAATAGCTGCTTTTTGAGTAATAGAGTTAATATTTGAAGTACTCTGACTTTGAAGTTTTTTAGTAGATTTAATTAGTTCAGTATTCCTTGCTGCCATATAACCAAATCTCCATCCAGTCATTGCTACTGATTTACTAAGTCCATTTATAGTTACAGTTCTATTAAACATGTCATCACTTACAGCTGCTGCAGAAGTAAACTCTCCATCATAAGTGAGTTTTTCATACATCTCATCACTAGCAACAATTATATCAGTACCTTTTAATATTTCCCCAAGAGCTGTTAACTCATCCTTTGAATAAACTGAGCCTGTTGGATTTGATGGTGTAGTAAGGATTAACATCTTTGTTTTTGATGTAATAGCTTTTTTTAATTGCTCTGGAGTGATTTTAAATGCACTATTATCATCTGTGTGAATTTCAACTACATTTCCTCCGCAATATTTAACTAACTCTGGATATGTAACCCAATAAGGAGCAGGAATAATTACTTCATCACCATTTTGTATTGTTGCAGAAAATAGATTAAATAGAGAGTGTTTTGCGCCATTACTTACTATGATTTGTTCAGGTGTATATGTTAAATTATTATCACGCTTAAGCTTATTAATAATTGCATGTTTTAATATAGGAATTCCATCAACAGCAGTATATTTTGTAAAACCAGCATTAATTGCATCGATAGCTGCATCTTTGATTACTTGAGGTGTATCAAAATCTGGTTCACCAGCAGAGAAACTAAGAATATCTTTTCCCTCAGCTTTTAACTCTTGTGCAAGTGTTGAAATTGCAATTGTTATTGACTCAGATAATGTGTTGATACGATTTGTAAGCATAACTATTTTCCTTTATATACATGAAATATTAATTGAATTATACTAAAAAACTCTTATAAAAAATAAACAGTATAATCTTAACTCTTCATTGCATCAATAAAAGACTTATATATTTCTTCAAGCTCTAAATCTTGTTCAAGAAGTTCTTTGTTGTCTTCAACTAAAATATGTTCCAATACAGCAACTCTTTTTAGTAGATATTCAAACATCTCTTTATTAATATCTGGAAGCATATTATGCATAAAAGGGTCTTTACATCTACCTTTTTCTATTACATGAGCTGGAATTCCAATAGCAGTTGCATTATCAGGAACCTCCTTTACAACAACAGAGTTTGCTCCAATTTTAGCATTTCTGCCAATAGTTATATTACCAAGAATTTTTGCTCCAGCACCAATTACAGCACCACTTCTAATAGTTGGATGTCTTTTACCTTTGGTTAGTGATACACCTCCAAGAGTAACACCTTGATATATTAAAACATCATCTTCTATAATACTTGTTTCACCAATAACTACACCAAATCCATGATCAATAAAAAATCTTTTTCCAATTTTTGCAGCAGGGTGAATATCTATACTTGTAACAATTTGATTTAAACCCATTATGGCTCTAGCAAGACGCTTAAAATTTGCATTGTAGAGTTTATGTGCTATTCTATACCAAGCTATAGCCCAAACTCCAGGATAATTAAATATAAAATCTATTTTTGAATTTAAGGCAGGATCATTTTTACAAGCATTAGAAAAATCATTTTTTATGTCAGTATAAAGTCCCAAAGTATTTCCTATAATTATTAATTTGTGGTTCGTAAATAACCATTTTGTTTTAAAAATAGTTCTAATTTTGCAAGTGTATCATTTTTTTCTTTTTCTGTTGCAAAAATAGAGCAAGATAGGTCACTTTTAAGCTTATTTGATATATTTATTATATTATATCCTAGTGACTCTAGTATATTTAGAATATTTTTAGATTCAACAGCATTTATAATCTCATAAGAATTATCACTAATTTTAATAGTGTATTCATTTGGATGAGTAAATAAATTATGATTCATTCCTAAAGTTTCTTGATATGCACCAACATTAAAAAAACCTAAAAAATAATCTTCTTTATCTAAGTTAACATCATGCAGATAAAGTGGTTTTTCAGGATTAAAACCAATTTCTCCGTCACTGTCACATGTTATATCCCATAAAGAGGCGGCACGAAGAGGTATTGTGTTTAGGTGATGTAGTGGCATTACGGGAAAATGTTGATTTAATCCCCAGTAATCTGGCAAACTTTGAAATATTGAAGCATTAATAAGGTAACGCTCTTGTAGTTTAGTTTGAAGTTGTTCTAGCTCATTTGTAGGATTTGCTGATTTTAAATATAGTGCTTTTCTTATAATATTATGAACTAAAATCTCAGCATTTGAACGATCTTGTAAATCTATATAACCTAAATCAAATAGTGTTAAAAGTGATTCCATATGGTCGAGTGCATCATGTAGATATTCTATACAGTTTGAATTATTTAAAAATTTATTTAACTCTACTAACTCCTCTATAAGAGGTGGATTTTTAGTTTTAAAATTTAGTAATTTTTCTCTATAGTCTTGTGTAAAAAGTTCTAACACAGGAGTGATTAAAACAGCATGTGAAGCTACAATAAATCTTCCTGATTCTGTAAAAATATTTGGATGTTCAACATCTTTAGCATCCATAATCTCACCAAGTAAAAATACAACTGAACTAGAAAATTCATCAATAGAATAGTTTCTAGATTTCGAGTGAGTATGTTGATCATACTCTACAGCTAAGCCACCACCAATATTAATATTGTTAAGCTTATTGGCACCCATTTTTTTAAGTTCTGCATATATATTTCCAGACTCTCTTAGAGCTTTTTTAAGAGGTGCGATATCTGACATTTGAGATCCAATATGAAAATGAATCATATTTAAATACTCTAGTAAATTTGCCTCCCTTAAAAGAGTTACCGCTTCAATAATTTCAGTAGAAGTGAGTCCAAATTTTGCATCCATTCCACCACTTTTTGCCCAAGTTCCACTACCAATACTATGAAGTCTAACTCTTATACCAATATTTGGAATTTTTAAACTAGATTCCTTAGAGACCTCTATAATGGTTTTTAACTCCCTAAGTCCTTCTATGATTAAAGTAATGTTATATCCACATTGGGCAGCTATAAAACCAAGAGTAATCATCTCCCTATCTTTAAAGCCATTAACGGTAATATTCGCTTCACTTGGCACTTTACTCATTGCAAGAATCAATTCTGCTTTAGAGCCAGCTTCTAGTCCATAGTTAAACTCTTTACCTTCGGAAGTTATTGCATCTATGGCATTTGGAAATTGATTAACTTTTAGTGGAAAAACAGCATTAAAACTGCCTTTATAGTTATTATTTATAATAGCTTTATCAAAATATGAATAAAGAGTTTTAATTTGTCTTTTTATCAAGTGAGGAAACCTAAGCAATAAGGGACCTCTAACTTTATTTGAACGGATCTCTTCAACAATTTGTAAAAGTGATGGCATAGATTTATAATTAAGTTTAATCTGACCATCTTCAATAACAAAGTTTTTATTTGACCAAATATTTAAACCAAAATTATTCATATAGAATTTATTATATATGTAATTTATTATGAAAATATTTATCTACATCAAAATATATTTCACCATTTTGATTTTTAAAAGTAAGGAATGACTTATTAAATTCATTAAAATGTTTAATTCCCATTATGGCGGATACAACTTTCATTCCTTTAATAAGATTGCAATGATAATTCCCTATCTCTCTCCCCTCTTTTATTACTAAATATGAAGCTCTTTTTTTCTCATCTTGTGTTGCCATACCAACAGGGCATACATGTGAGCCAAAGCCAGAGCACATTTTAGCACGAATACATCCACCACTCATCATAAACCCTCTAGCAATACCAACAGCATCAGCACCCATACACAAAGTAATTATAGCATCATCAGGTGTTAAGATTTTCCCACTAGCAATAATTTTAATATCTTGTCTAAGATCATGTTTTTTAAGTAAAGTATCTAGTACATAAAGTGCATTATTTGTAGTAAGTCCAACTGATTCCATAAGTTCAAGAGGGGCAGTAGCACTTCCGCCTTCCCCGCTATCTACAGAGATATAATCTGGTATGTTTTTACCAGTTAATTTTCTTTTTACAATATCTTTTATCATTTTTTCCACTGCATTTGCATCAGATATTACTATTTTAAATCCAACAGGTTTTTTAGATATCATTTGTAATTTTTCTACAAAATCAAGAAGATGTTCAGTGGTATCTGCATATGGAAATCTATTTGGCGAAAAAATATCTTTCCCTTCTTCAACACCTCTATAATAAGCAATATCAGCAGTTACTTTAGCGGCTGCTAATTTTCCACCTGTTTGTTTTGCTCCTTGAGCAATTTTTATCTCAGTCATACGACAAAATTTCATCACTTTTTCATATCTAAGTTCATCAAATGTTCCATCTTTATGACGAACACCATACAGTCCAGAGCTCATTTGAAAAATCATATTTGGAATATCATCTGGAACCTCTTTTGGAAAAGCTTCTAACGGAGCCTTCCAGTTTACACGAAACAGTACATGAGTTATAGTGTCATAAATATATGTATTTTGTGTTCTTTTATGAAGTAAGATATTTCTATACCATTTAATAGCAACTGCACGATTAAAGAAAAATGATGCTATTTTAAAAATAGTTTCTGCAAAAACAGTACTTTGTACTATCTCAAGGTAGTCACAATCCTTTAAATCTGGCTTATGAGTAAATAAATGATTCGATGTTAATGAACCCTCACCGGTATTTATAGTTAATTTACTTTTATATCCAGCTATTGAAAATGCGCGTATAGCTTCTGGAGATAATGATCCATCACTCATAGCCGAACGAAGGATTGGTGTATGAGAAACAAAAGGTATCTCTCTGTTTTTACCAAAAGTAACAGAAGTGTCTTCACTAACTTCATCATCATTAAGAACATTTGTCGCATGTTTTATGATAAATCTTGAACCAGTAAAGGGTTCTGTTACAGAAAAAGATTTATAATTTGGTTTATCTTTTGCAGCTGTATAAACCCAATCAACTTTATCTTTAGAATCATAAAATGTCTCTTCTGCAAAGTATTGGCGAAGAGGTTCTCTTAAGCTTTCAAACAAATATCTTGCACGACCTATAACTGGGTAGTTTATAAGCAAAGCATGTTTTCTTTGGACATATTTATCGTAGATAAACAAGCAAAAAGTAGCGAAAATAGCTGCTAAAAAGAAAAACTCAATAAAATATATAAAAAAACTCCATGCCGTGTGTAGTAGCTCCATTTAAAATTCTCCTAATTTAATTATTTTTTCTGTTTTTGTTTCTAAATTTTTTATCCATATAGTACCATTTTTTATCTCATTTAAACCTACAATTGCACAGAATTTTGCATTTACTTTATCAGCTGCTTTTAAATGTTTTTGTAAGTTTTTAGCTTTGTAGTCAATTATTACTTTGTCGTTTTTTCTTTTTTTATGTGCAAGTTTTACCATTAAATCAATGGCTTCTTCATCCATAGCACCAATAAAGTAACCATTTCTTAAATTTTCAGGCATTTTTATTAATTCCATAAGCCTTTCTATTCCTATCGCAAAACCAACAGCAGGGGTAGAGCGGCCATCTAAAAATTCAACAAGTTTATCATATCTACCACCACCAGCAATTGCACTCTGACTTCCTATCTCATCACTTACAAATTCAAATGCAGTTTTTGAGTAGTAGTCAAGTCCACGAACTAAGTTTGTATCTATTTCATAATTTATATTATTGTTATCTAAAATCTTTTTAAGTGTAGAAAAATTATCATCACAAGAGTTACATAGATTTTGTAAAAGTTTTGGTGCATTAATATATAATTTTTGGCACTTCTTATTTTTGCAATCAAGAACTCTAATAGGATTAGCATCTAGTCTTTTAACACAATCTTCACAAATTTTATTTTTATTTTTTTTAATAAAGTTTATTAGTTTAGTGCGATATTGGGGCATGCAATTATTATCACCAAGTGAGTTTAGTTGAAGTCTATAATCGATTCCAAGTTTTTTAAGTATATCACTTAGCATCATAATTATAGTAGCATCTTCATACACACTATCAATACCAAAACTCTCAACACCAAACTGGTGAAACTGTCTTAGACGACCTTTTTGTGGGCGTTCATAACGAAACATAGAACCGTGATAGAAAAAACGGTGAACTCCGCCAGCCTTATCAAGTTTCTTTTGAATAAATGCACGAACAACACCAGCAGTTCCTTCAGGACGAAGACAAACATCATTTTTGCCCTTATCTATAAACTGATACATCTCTTTTCCAACGATATCGCTAGACTCACCAACTGAGCGTTTAAAAAGAGCAGTCTCTTCAAGGAGTGGTGTTTCGATAAAATGAAAACCATATTTCTGTGCCACATCTGTAGCTGTATTTATGAAATATGTAAAACGTTCATAATCCTCACTTAAAATATCATTCATTCCTCTAAGAGACTTAATCATCTGTATCCTTTGTTATAAGTTCGTAAGGATAGCGTTTTTTAGCTTTTGTCTTTTTGAAAAAATAGAATATCAAATATAGTATTTTCAGATATTTGTTTCATTTGTATTTCAGCTGTGAAATGAGTTTAAAGTATTTTTTTACTCATATAAAGGACTGAAGTTTTATTTTTGGTTGTAAAATGGAGTTCATATATAGAGTTAATGATGCTCTCATCTATCCCACCTGCATTATCTTGTATGCTAATTGCATTTTTACTAACAAAAACTATAATACAAGGCTGGTTTATTTCTCTTTGGATAAGCACATCTTGCGCATTTTGAATAAGGTTCAGTATCACTTGTGCTAGTTCATTTGGATAAGAGTAAAGAGAAAAGTGAAATGTTCCCTATAAACTAGACAATTACTAACTCAGCAAAAACCTACTTATTTAAAGACTCTAAATTATACCTTTTTTCAAACTCATTTGGTGAAATACCATCTAAATAACTATGTCTTCTTTTTGGATTGTAGAACATCTCTATATATTCAAATATTTTAGATGCTGCAATTTCTCTAGTTTCAAATATTTGTTTTCTGACAAGTTCTTTTTTTATAGTTTTAAAAAAACTTTCTGCAACTGCTCCCCAAGGGCATTTCCTCACTTCGTTCAGGACACAATCGTAACAATTTCCTCGTCTGCTCATACTAAGAATAATATTATGCTTTTTTGCAAACTTCTTATAATCATAAGAGCTATATTGACTTCCTTGATTTGAGTATAGAATAACTTTATCATCTTGCTTAACCTTAGATACTGCCATTAAATCTTTATGAATATTTCTATGACCATAAACACCTTTTGACTCTTTAATATGTATGAGTAATTCTTGATTTTCCAGCTCTCTATTTGAAATAGGCTGATTTAACCACTGATAGTATCCGCTACGGTGTACTTGCATAACTTTACACAGTCTATGAACTACATAAAACTCACTTTACTCTTTTATAAAAGTATATTTTAGTTTATGTGGTCTGCAAAGTACACCGAGGCCTTTTTTATCCTAATCTTGTTATGGATTAGGACACACGTAAGATGTCCCTCTCTTGTGTAATTCTTTTTAGTTTTTTTTGAAGTTTCTCTATCTCTGCATTTGAAGCATTTAATACTTGATGCCTTTGGATTGCCTCTGGAGATTTAAATCTTTTTATCCAAGTTCTTAAAGAATCTGGATGCATACCTAATCTTTCTGCAGTATCTTTGATGCTATACCCATTTTTAGTAACTTGCTTTATAGCCTCTATTTTAAACTCTTAACTATATCCTATTCTTGCCATTTTATAATTCTATTAAATCTCATAATGCTTAAACGTTATTTTATCTAAATTATTGGATTATTATTTTGTCTAGTTTATAGGGGCGCTCCAGTCCTCACTTAGTATATTATTCATTCCTCTTGGTGATTTAACAATCATTTGTATTCTTCATATTATCTAATATTATTCTTGTTATTTCATTTATATTTTTTGTTGCGTCAATAGTTATAAGATCTAATTTAAGAAAGTTTGCTGCTTTTATCATAGCATCTTGTATTCCTAAAAGATACTCAACGCCTCTAAGCTCAATTCCATCAAGTTCTTTTTGAGAAAGTCTAAATTCTAATTCCTCTTTTGTAAGTTTTAATAAAAAAACCTTTTGAGGATATATGCCACCTGTAGCAAATTTATTTAAGTGAACTATAGCTGTCTCACTTATCTCACCTTGAATTAAAGCATAGGCAACGCCACTTACAACACTTCTATCTGAAATAATTATTTTATCCATATTTGGTTCAATTACTTCTTTTATGTGTTCAGCACGATCAGCTAAAAATAGTAAAAATTCAGTTTTTTTACTTTGAGCTTTTGCACTTAAAACTATTTCACGTATCTCTTTACCTATATTTGTTGCTCCTGGTTCTTTGGTAATAATTGCATCTGGATAGTATTTTGAGATACTACTAATTTGAGTACTTTTACCAGCTGTATCAATTCCCTCTATGGCAATGTACATGAAGTCATACTCCTTATGATTTTTTGAACATCTCTTGGCAGTAGATGTTCTGTTTTTCCATTAAATTTAAGTAGATTTCTTACAATTGAAGAACTTATAAAAGCATGTTTTAGCTTGGGCATCAAATAAACTGTTTCAATGCTATCATCTAGAGAGTTATTTAAATATCCAAGTTGTAATTCGTATTCAAAATCACTTACAGCCCTAAGACCACGAATAATAATACTAGCTTCATGAGTTTTTGCAAGTTCTACGGTAAGGTTATCAAAACCAACAACTTTTACATTTTTTAAGTCACTAACAGCCTTTTTAGTCATCTCTATTCGTTCTTGTAGGGTAAACATAGGTTTTTTATCTTCTGAGATAGCTACAGCGATTATCACTTCGTCAAAAAGTCTTAAAGCCCTTTCTACAATATCATAATGACCGTTTGTCACAGGATCAAAAGTTCCAGGGTAGAGTGCAATTTTATTCATAATTTTATATCATTCCCATCTTTTGTATAGATTATTTTCTATATTAAATAAATCAAACCACTTGCCAATAATAAAATTTTCCATCTCATCAAGGGTATTTTGTTCTGAGTAATAAGCCATTACAGGAGGTGCTATAATAACACCAAGAGTTGCTAATTTTTGCATATTTTCTAATGCTATAGCAGAAAACGGCATCTCTCTTGGGGCAAGTATCAATTTTTTATGCTCTTTTATCATCACACTTGCACATCTAGTAATCAAATTATCAGAGATTCCACAAGCTATTTTTGCTAAAGTATTCATACTGCAAGGAGCAATAATCATAGCATCACTACCAAATGAACCAGAAGAGATACTTGCAGAAATATCTTCATTATTATGATAAGTGATATTCATCTCTTTATCTAAAACCACTTCAGAGTTTTTTGTCATTATAAAGTGTTTATCTATCTCTTTTGGAAGTAATTTAAGTATCTTAAGACCTAAGTTTACTCCACTAGCCCCACTTGTAGCTATAAGTAACTTCATTTTTTCTCCGCTATGCTTTAGCATTGTTTTTTTTAATATTTTTAATATTAGCAGAAGAGATTTATCTTCTTCCATTCATGAACTTTTCCCACCTGCAAAAACAACGCAGACAAGATAAAACATATATTTATTTTAAAAAGCAGTTTTGAGTAGGTTCATAGCGTCAGATCCACCCTCGCCTTGCACATAGTTTAAGATGATCGGCATAAATTTTGTAATCATACCAGCATCTAACCCTAATGAGCTAAATTGATCGCCAACAGATAGTGCACTAACCGCTGTACCTGCTAAACCTAACAAACCAGAACTAGAACCACCTCCCATCATAGAAGATAGTGCAGGTACTGCACTTGTTAAAGATGATAAATTATCAGCACTCATCTTAGAAGCAGCACTTCCTAAAAGTGCAGCAGCACCTCCTGATGCTTGTGTAGATGTTACGCCAAGACCTGAAGTAAGAGCGCCAATAAGCCCTGAACTAGTTGAGGCACTTGATGGTGTTACTGCCTCTGTTGCCATCTTTGTAATTGAACCAAAATTCATAGCTTGTACAGATGAGATAAGTGCTGTTGCTAGAAGCACAGCTGTAATTTTTGATAACTTCATATTTGTTCCTTGTATTGTTTAAATCGTGTCATTATACAACAAACTACACAAATAGCAGAAAATAGATTAATCCCAAATAATTCCATAACTTTGCCGACACCTCTAAACTTATAAGAAACTCATCTTTTTTTGAATCCAGAAGCACCAAATTAGGCTATAAAATCATACTTTACATATTTTTGACTCCATCCTTAGTAAATTTTACACTTTTTGTGCATAATCCATGATTTTTAGACAATACTCTCCTGTTATCATAAACTTCTAGGTATCTATTTCTTGGCTTTTTCAGGTTTAGAGTTGTAATCATTCTAAACTCGTTTCATAAGCTTTTTGT
>JAKISR010000084.1 GCA_021648465.1 Sulfurimonas sp.
TTATTATGATAGTTTAAAAATTAATGATGAGGATTACACTAATTCTAGTGAAAATGTAGCATAGGGTAACAGGTGTTTAGGGAATTAGATTTTTGAAAAAGTTGTCTTGACAAGTTGGGGTAGTATAGTTTTAAAAGAATTTAAAGAAAAACTAGAAAGAGCGACAACGGTTGAAATTCTAGAGAATAATGCATTATTAACAGCACAAAAACACTTTAATTCTTTTGAAAAAACAAAACAAGGAAAATTTCTACTTTATGCAAGTTTTGCAGTTAATTTTTTAATTGATATAGAGCCAAGATTATCTAACAGCTTTGATCAAGATGATATTTTACAATTGGAAATACTAACAGATAACAAGGGACAAGATGGTGATGTAAGAGATGTAGTTGCTATAAGGGTATTACAAAAATGGGAAATAGGAATTTCAGCTAAAAATAATCATAAAGCTATAAAACACTCAAGACTTTCTAATAAAATTGATTTTGGAGAAAAGTGGCTTGGAATAAAATCATCAACACAATATTTTGATGAAATAAGACCAATATTTAAATCTCTTGAAAAAATGAGAATAGAAAGTAATAAAACTAAAACTTGGAAATCTCTAGGCAATTATCATCCTACAATATATACCCCCATATTAGAAGCCTTTAAAGCAGAATTATTAAGAATATATAATACAAATCCTTCTCAAGTTGCTTCTGCTTTAGTTGAGTACCTTATCGGAACTAAAGATTTTTATAAAGTAATAAAAGGTAAAAATAATATTGAAATTCAAGCATATAATTTACATGGTACTTTAAATCTATCTTTTAAAGAAATAAATCCTAAATTCTATACACCAAAAGTTGATTTACCCACTAAAATTATAAATATATCACATAAAGAAAATACATTAACGACTTTGATTGTTGAATTAAATAATGATTGGACATTATCTTTTCGAATTCATAATGCTAGTTCAAGAATTGAACCGTCATTAAAATTTGATATAAATTTATTAAAAGCACCTCATTCCTTGTTTACAAATAAACTATCTATTGGGGAAATATAATGAATATAATATCTCTATTCTCTGGTGCTGGTGGATTAGACTTAGGTTTTGAAAAAGCAGGCTTTAAAACTATTTGGGCAAATGAATATGATAAAGAGATTTGGGAAACATTTGAAAAAAACTTTCCAAATACAACTTTAGATAGAAGAAGTATTTCCAAAGTTCCATCAAGTGAAATTCCAGAGACATTAGGACTTATCGGTGGACCACCTTGCCAAAGTTGGAGTGAAGCAGGAAAATCTAGAGGAATCAATGATGATAGAGGACAACTGTTCTTTGAATTTATTCGTGTTTTAAGGGATAAAAAACCACTGTTTTTCTTAGCTGAAAATGTTTCGGGTATGCTAGCTCCTAAGCATGAAGAAGCTCTTGAAAATATTAAAAATCATTTTATTGACAGTGGATATGCCTTATCATTTAAACTCATGAATGCCCATGACTATAAAGTACCTCAAGATAGAAAAAGGATATTTTTTATTGGATTTAGAAATGACTTAAATATCATTTTTAAATTCCCAAAAGAGTTTGAAAAAAAACGATTTTTGAAAGATGTTATTTCTGACCTAAAAGATAATGTACTTCCTGCTAAAGAAAAAAACTATACAAATGGTGATAAATGTAAAATAGAAAATCATGAATTTATGACTGGTGGTTTTTCATCCATGTTTATGTCTAGAAATAGAGTTAGAAGTTGGGATGAACCATCATTTACGATTCAAGCAGGAGGAAGGCACGCACCACTACATCCACAAGCACCTAAGATGCAATTTGTAGAGCAAAATAAAAGAATATTTGTTCCACATAGTGAGCATCTGTATAGAAGACTTAGCGTTAGAGAGTGTGCTAGAATACAAACATTTCCAGATAGTCATAAATTCTATTATAAAAATGTGACTGCTGGTTATAAAATGGTTGGAAATGCCGTACCTCCTAATTTTTCATATTATTTAGCAAAAAAAATAATTGAAGACTTAGCAAGTGTGTATTCTAGCAAACCGTTGGAGCTAACAAGTGCACCGATTGCCGATAATCCATACATTCAAGCTGCATCTTGCTAAAAGTGCACTTGTAGTTCAACTCGACCGCCGTTATCTTCTAATATTGACTTTGTACTATAATAGATATATGGAATTTATTTATGATGAAAAGAAAAACCAAATATTATCTGACTAAAGAGGCTTAATCTTTGAAGAAGTAATTGAAATCATTGCAGAACAAGGTGCCTTGCTTGACTTTCAATATCCCAATCAAAGAATAATGGTGATTTCAATTAATAATTATCTGCATTGTATACCCTATATGGATGATAAAAATTTTGTTTTGAAAACAGTTTTTAAAGATAGAAGATTTAAATACTTACTGGAGGAAACCGATGAAAACTGATAACAATAACAGTAAACTTTTACAAAAATCAGCAAAAAAATTTGTGAAAAAAGAAGAGACTAAAATGAATATTAGAATCTCTTCAAGCGAACTCGATAAAATAAATATAAAAGCAGAGCAAGAAGGTTTAAAATAACAGATTTTTATTAAAAGTATTTTGCACAAATATATTACTGGTCAACTTGTCGGAGAAAAGTATCGAACTGTCTCGTAGAAAAAGCCCTTAAATATTTTACTTTAAATCTAGTCTTGTGATTGTTTAAAAATCTTTATTAAATCTTTCTCAATTACACTACTCTTCACTGCACCTAAGTAAAAATTATTATTTTGATTATTACCATAGGTATCTGTCAGTTTTTGATACTTTGCATCTTTAAGAATAACTTTAAAAGGAATTTGCATAGATGGTTTGTATTGTATGTCTTTTAAAATTGTCTTAATAATTATATTATTATGTTTAGAGTTACTTATAAAGTAAAATGCACCGTATGTATATCTAAACCCATCATCAATGTACAAGTCACTTACATCTTCAAAAGTATTAAGTGCTATGATTAAAAGTTTATCTGAATACCTTACTTGTAAATCTGTTAAGTGAGGTGCTTCTTTTTTACATGGTGGACAATAAGTAGCATACATATCAAACATAATAACTTTATCTTCGTGTCCTTCAACAACAAAACCACCATTTTGTCTTTTTAGTATATATTTTACTCCACTACTAATATCTTCAATAGTGTATGATGATTGTTCTATGGTTGTATGTTCTTTTGCAAGAATAGTCTCTTCCACTTCTTGAGATTTATCATTGCATCCTGCAAAAACCAAAATAGTAAAAATTGTAAATAATATGTAAATAAATTTCATCTAAAATCCTTTTTTAAAGTTCTGACTCTATCAACTCTATGAGATGTTTTTGTCCAAATTTTTGTAACATTTTTCCGTTGACAAAGAATTGAGGTGTTTTTTTAACACCTAATGTCTTTACATCAGACAACTCTTGTTTAATTAATTCATCTAGTTTAGGATCATTAAAATCTTTTTTAAGCTGCTCAATATTTAAACCCAAATGTGCCATAAGTTTCCATACTATTTGTATATTTGGAACATGATGCTGTACCCATTGATTTTGATATTTGAAAAGTGCTTCCAATGTTTCTTCATATTTACCCTGCTTTTTCGTTGCCTCTAAAAGTTTTACTATATAATCTGAATCTTTATGAAAAGGAGCATATCTAATAACATGCCTTACTTTACCATCGTACTTAGCCAATATATCTTTTACAATTGGATAAAATGCTCTACAGGTTTCACAAGAAGGATCTAGAAACTCCACTAAAGTAACTTCAGCATCGATATTTCCAATTATAGTTGAATAATCTCTAATAAATTTTTCTTCATTCTTTTTAGCAATCAAAGCTGCTTCAGCTGCTTTATTGCTGTTATATGCAAAAGTTCCTAATGCAAATAAAATTAGTAATGATACCACTGACAACAGTATGATTTTTTGTTTGTTCATGAGTTTTTCCTTTTGAAAAATAAAAGAGCTAATATAATAGAAAATGCGATAAATGAAAGCATTGGAATCGATATAAACCCGAAAAAATTAATATATTTAATAGAGCATGGTATCCCCTCAGAGCATGGTGTCATGCTTTTTGAGATAATATCATACTGTAAAAGATTGTGATAAAGTGCAGTTAGCCACCCTAGTATAACAAATGGTATAGAATATTTAAATACATTTTTATCAAATGGAAATAATCCAATAAGAAATATAATAACTAGCGGATACATTAAAATTCTTTGATACCAACAAAGCATACAAGGAGGAAACTCCATAACTTCACTAAAAAATAAACTTCCAAGAGTTGCAATAGTTGCAACCAACCAAGCAAAAAAGATAATATACCAATTTCTACTTGATTCTATGTTGTCGTTTTTCATAGTATAAATATCCTAATAATTATATTTAGCGTGATAATATCATATTTTTTATATGAAAAATTAACAAGAAGTATCTTACAAATGAATATAAAAAAAAATTACTAGATGTTACAAGAGGTAAAGCTACCTTTAAAATGTACTTATGATTGTTAAAAGCATAAATTAGATAGAATAAATCTTTAATTTTATTAATCTATTTAAGGAAATTTATGTTCGAAACAGTTATCGGTCTTGAAGTCCATGTACAACTAAACACAAAAACTAAACTTTTTTGCTCATGTCCAACGAGTTTTAATCACAAGCAAAATGTAAATACTTGCCCAACTTGTTTAGCGCTTCCTGGAGCACTTCCAGTCTTAAACAAAGAGGTTTTGCAAAAAGCAATTATGCTTGGTACTGCCCTTGGTGCTACTATTAATCGTACCTCTTATTTTGATCGTAAGTCATACTTTTATCCTGATAGCCCATCAGCTTATCAAATTACACAATTTTATACACCAATTATACAAAATGGCACGCTAGATATTGATTTTGAGGATGG
>JAKISR010000024.1 GCA_021648465.1 Sulfurimonas sp.
TATCAAGTGCATCTGAAGCATTTGAAACCAACTCACGAAGAAAAATTTCTTTATTTGAATAAAGTGAGTGAATCATTAAGTTTAATATTTGATTTGCTTCTGTTTGAAATTGATGTTTTGCCATTTTATATATCCTATTGTGTAATAAATTTTTATAAGTTTAGCAAAAAAAGGTTAATAATGGAATAGCTATCAAGTTGTATGAGTCTATATGACTAAGTATAGTTTAGTCAATATCTTGTTTAAGATGTTTTTGATACAATATTCAAATGCAAAATGATTTTATAAATATGATAGAACCAACGCCAATATTAAAATGTAAAAAATGTAAAATGATAGCATTTTTAATAAAGATATTTTTGCAATACTCAATTTATATAATAGGCATAATAACTTGGTTTTTATATGATTACTTTATAGCTGGAGCCATTTTCTTATTAAGCTATATCGTAATTGGCATTATACGTGCAAAACTAAGAAACAGTGTTATTCCAACAAAACAAAGAGAATATCATTATAATGATAAAGATATTGCTGATTGGTACACAGCAAAAGAATTGTGTTATGAAGATGAAAATACATCTAAATAAGGAGCTAAAATGAAAATGATAACTTTAATAGTATCCATTATTCTATTTACTGGATGTTTTTATGAAAGTAGTACGGGAGTTGGTTCTGTTGGTGTTGAAAGAAAACAACTTCTTTTAGTCTCATCAGATATTATGAATGAAGGTGCTGTTAGTGCTTATTCAAAAATACTTGAAGAGGCAAAGAAAAAAAATATTTTAAATATAGATAAAAAACAATTATCTCGTCTTAGAGTTATATTATCAAAACTTGTTAAACAAACTTATGTTTTTAGAAAAGATGCTCTAAATTGGAAATGGGAAGTAAATTTAATCACATCTGATGATATAAATGCTTGGTGTATGCCTGGCGGAAAAATTGTATTTTATACAGGTATTATTGATGAACTAGAATTAACTGAAGATGAAATAGCAGCTATTATGGGGCATGAGATAGCTCACGCTTTAAGAGAACATGCAAGAGAAAGAAGTTCACAAGGAATGCTAACTCAAGGTGCATTTGGACTAAGTGCACAACTCTTAGGTATAGGTTCAACAACAGTAGATCTTGCATCATGGGTAACAAATGTAGCTATTTTACTTCCAAATAACCGTTTTCAAGAAACAGAATCAGACCGCATTGGGGTTGAACTATCTGCTAGAGCAGGATATAATCCCGATGCAGCAGTTAGTGTTTGGAAAAAAATGAAAAAATTATCAGATAAAAATCCACCAGAATTTTTAAGCACTCATCCTTCACATGATAACCGCATAAATGATTTACAAACTTATGCAAAACGTGTTAAGCATTTATATAAAACTAAAAAAGAAAAATATGGCACTAATTGATTTACAAAAAATATCCAAACACTATTCAACACAAAAAATTTTAATAGAGATAAATTTTCATATAGATGAAGGTGAGAGAATCGTTATTCTAGGTAAAAATGGTAGTGGTAAATCTACTCTTATAAAGATAATTAATGGCACTCTTGAGTATGATGGCGGTGAAAGAATAATAAAACAAAATCTTGAAGTTCAAATGCTATCTCAAAAACCAGAATTTAAAGATGGAGACACAGTTAGAGAAGCTGTTGAAGCTGGACTCAAAGATTTAAATAATGCAAAAAATAGATATACTGAGTTGTCTTTACTTCTAGCAGAGGATTTTGAAAATAAAAAATATATAGATGAACATGAAAAATTATCTCGTTATATAGAACACCATAATGCTTGGAATTTAGATGATAAAATTGAGAGAATCATTCAACATTTTGATTTAAAACAGTATGAAGATAAACCAATTACTTTATTGAGTGGAGGGGAACAACGTCGTGTTGCTCTTGCCTCACTTTTGCTTCAAAAACCTGATATTTTACTACTTGATGAGCCTACAAATCACCTTGACGTATATATGGTTGAATTTTTAGAAGAACTTATTTTAAAAGAAAAATTTACATTAGTTTTTATCTCTCATGATAGGTATTTTATAGATAAAATTGCTACTAAATCTATCGAAGTAGAAGATGGCTCCTTAAGAGAATATAGTGGTGGTTATTCTAATTACCTAACTCAAAAAGCCCAATATATTAGAACTTTGCAAAAACAACACGATAATCTTTTAGGTGTTTTAAAAAGAGAAAATGAATGGTTTGCAAGAGGGGTAAGAGCTAGACTTAAAAGAAATGAAGGTAGAAAAGAGCGTCTTATGACTATTCGTGAGAATGCTAAAAACAACCCTGCAAAAATAAAAAAAATGTCAATTGAACTTCAAAGAGAAGCTAAACATTTTAATCGTGATAAAAGTATAAATAAACAAAAAATGCTCTTTGAAGTGGAAAATCTAGGTTTAACACTTGGCAATAAAGAGTTACTTAAAGACTTTACAACAAGAATACTTCAAAAAGATGTTATCGCCATCGTTGGACCAAATGGAAGCGGTAAATCAACACTGCTTAAGGCTTTATTGGGACGAATGGAACCTACTGTTGGCAAAATAAAACAGGGTGATTTTAAGATAGGGTATTTTGATCAACATCGTGAGCTTCTTGATGATGATAAAAATCTAATAGAAACATTTTGTCCACATGGTGGAGATCGAGTGAGTGTTAGAGGTAAAGATTTACATATATACGGATATCTCAAAAATTTTCTTTTTTCTAGAGAATTTTTGGAAAAAAAGATAGGTATGCTTAGTGGCGGAGAAAAAAACAGAATTGCTCTTGCTCTACTATTTACACTTGATGTTGATATATTGATTCTTGATGAACCTACAAATGATTTAGATATTCCAACTATTAATATATTAGAAGAACAACTTACAAACTTTGCTGGAGCTGTTATAATAGTATCACATGATAGATACTTTGTAGATAAAATTGCAAAAAAACTCTTTATCTTTAAAAAAGATAAACATATAGAGGAGTCTCATCAACAATATTCCGAATACTTAGACTTTGAGCATGAATTAAAAGAGTTAGATGAGATGCAAAAACAAAGTTTAGAAAAATCAAAAATAGTAGAAATTAAAGAAAAATCAAAAATTCTTAAGTTAACTTTTAAAGAAAAAATAGCTCTAGAGAAACTACCTTTAGAAATAGAAGAACTTGAAATTAAAATAGAAGAAAAAAATAGATCTCTTGGAAATCCAAAGTGTTATGAGAAAATTGAAATAACTACTTTAGCAAAAGAGCTTGGAGAATTAGAACTAGTATATGAACAAAAAATTGAAGAGCTTCTTACTATACAAGAAAAAGAGGAAGAGATAAATTTAATTTAAATAGATTTTTAATTTAAAGTATACTCTTCTTTAGATTCTAGCTTCTTTAAGTGTATCAGCTATTAGAAATGCTAATTCTAATGACTGGTCAGCATTAAGACGAGGATCACAATGAGTATGATAACGAGAAGATAAATCTTCTTCTGTTACAACAAATGATCCGCCTATACACTCAGTAACATTTTTACCTGTCATCTCTAAATGCACTCCACCACCAATTGTTCCTTCAGCTTGATGAACTTGGAAAAATTGTTTCATCTCTCTTAAGATAGAATCAACTGGACGAGTTTTATAATTATTTGATGATTTAATAGTATTGCCATGCATTGGATCACAACTCCAAACTACATTCATGCCTTCTCTTTCTACTGCACGAATAAGTTTAGGCATACCATCACCAACTTTATCAGCACCCATTCTTACAATAACATTAAGACGACCAGCTTCATTATTATGATTTAAAATTTTACAAAGCTTTATTAAATCATCTGGATTCATTGTTGGACCAGCTTTAACACCAATAGGGTTATTTACACCTTTTAAATACTCAACATGTGCGCCATCAAGTTGACGAGTCCTATCACCAATCCATAACATATGAGCTGATGTATCATACCACTTGCCAGTTAAAGAATCTTTTCTAGTAAATGCTTCTTCATAAGGAAGCAGTAATGCTTCATGAGATGTATAAAAATCTGTTTCTCTAAGATTTCTATATGTTTTAGATGTAATTCCGCAAGCTTTCATAAATTGTAAAGAGTTTTCAATCTCTTGTGCCAATTTCTCATACTTAGCAGAGACTTCACTTTTATGTGCAAAATCTAAATTCCATTGATGAACTTGATGTAAATCTGCCATACCACCAGATGCAAATGCACGAAGTAAATTTTGAGTAGCTGATGCTTGATTATAAGCTTGGATCATGCGTTGTGGATTTGGTGTACGAGCTTCTTTTGTAAACTCTACACCATTGATTATATCTCCACGATAAGAATCAAGTGTCACTCCATCAAAAGTTTCAGTATTGCTTGAACGGGGTTTTGCAAATTGACCACCCAAGCGACCAACTTTTACAACAGGTACGCCACCTGCATAAGTCATAACTACAGCCATTTGCATTAAAACTTTAAATGTATCTCTTATATTATCAGCATGAAATTCACTAAAACTCTCAGCACAATCTCCCCCTTGAAGCAAAAAAGCTTCACCTTTTGACACATCTGCTAATTGTTCTTTAAGTCTTCTAGCTTCACCTGCAAAAACAAGTGGTGGGTAATTATTTAACTCTGATAATACTTTATTTAATTCCTCTTTATTTTGGTAAGTTGGCTGTTGTAAGATTGGTTTCTCTCTCCAACTTGATGGACTCCAGATACTCATTTATAAAACCTTTATTTAAATCTAGCATTTATTTTTTTGTTATTTTACTAAAATATACCTAAAATAGCTCTGATTGATATTTGATAAAAGCTATTTTTATGCTTATCATAGTATAATAACGAAATATTTTAACGTAGGTATATAATGCAAAAAAATGATTTAAAAAATCTTATTAAAGATATATGTGAAAGCTTACTTGAACGCATTGATTCTAATGAAAGTTCAACAAAAGAACAAATAATTAATTATCTAAGAGACTCTGTAGACACAATTTCAAATATTAATGATGAGGACATAAGTTCTATTGAACATGCTAAAGCATCTTTTAACAATAAATATAAAGATATATTAAATCAAAGTTTATCATCTTATGAGTTTTCAAATAATAAATTTAGAGAATTGACTCAACTTCAAGAACAAACAATTGGCGAATATTCTAATAACTGCATTGATATACCTACTTTAACTAGTAAATTTGATGAAATTCAGTCCCATATGACAAAGGAAGTTGAAAAAGCAAATAAAATTATTTTAAATCTTACAGCCAAAGTTAAAATACTTGAAGAAGTTTCAAATTTAGATGCTCTAACTAAAGTATTTAACAGAAGAGCCCTAAATACATACCTTAGTGATGTTTGTTCGAATAAAGACATCAATTATAACATTCATGCATTAATGCTAGATATTGATGATTTTAAAATAATTAATGATAAATATGGACATATAACTGGAGATAAAATTTTAATATTTATCTCAAATATCCTTAGAAAAACACTAAGAGATGGTGATAAAATTTTTAGATATGGTGGTGAAGAGTTTACAATTATTTTAAATCGTAACAATGATGAAGAGTGTAGCCTTATAGCAAATAGAATATTAAAATTAATTAGTTCAAATAACTTAATATATATGGGACAAAAAATATCTGTAACAGCAAGTATAGGTTATACAAAATTAATTAAAAATGATATTCCTGATACCCTTTTAGCAAGAGCAGATAAAGCACTTTATCTTTCAAAACATAATGGCAAAAATAAAGTTTCTGGAGTAATGGAATAAGATGGAATTAAACTATTTTGACATTATAGTTTCTGTTATTGTTCTTTTTTTAGGATTAAAAGGGATTATAAATGGTTTCTTTAAAGAACTTTTTGGTCTTATTGGTATAGTAGGTGGTATTTTTCTTGCCTCAAGGATTGGTGACACCGTTGGACAAAAGTTAAGTGATTTAATTTTTAAATTTGAAAACAGTGCTGCTATTGGTTTTACCGGTTTCTTAGTTACTCTGTTAGTTTTTTGGTTATTTATGATTCTAGTAGGCTTTGTATTTAAAAAATTAAGTTCTGTAAGTGGCTTGGGTGTTTTAGATAAGATTTTAGGTTTTATTTTTAGTGCAGGAAAGTTTTTCTTAATTGCTGCTGTAATTTCATATGCCACTTATAATATTAAAGCTATGAGAGGAAGTATTGATTCTGTTTCAAAAAATAGTTTTATTTTTCCTATTTTAGTTGAAACTGGTGGATTTATTATGAAACTAGATCACGACAAGATAACCAATGATATAAATAAAACTATTGATAAAAGCACTGAACTAGTTCAAGATAAAATTATAAAAAATATTAGTGATTCCACTATAAACATAGTGGAAGAAACAAAAAATATAATTATAAAAAAAATAGATCAAAATTTATCTAAAGAGGATAAAAACTAAAATATGGCAAATATTACTACAAATTTTAATGATAGAACTATTGAATATGAACAGTTATTAAACGATTTTAAAATTCTTCTTAAAAAAAATGCTCTTAAATTTACTATCCAAAGAGAAATTATTTTAGAAACTCTTTATACTTCAGATGAACACTTAACTCCTGAGTCATTACACAATCTTATTCAACAAAAATTTCCAAAATTAAAGATAGGAATTGCTACTGTATATAGGACCTTATCTCTTTTAGAAGAATCTAATATTGTTACATCACTTTCATTTGGTGCTCAAGGTAAAAAATATGAGCTTGGTGCTAAAAACCACCATGATCACCTTATCTGCACAGAGTGTGGAAGTATTACAGAGTTTGTTGATGAGGAGATTGAAAAAAGACAAGATAAAATAGCTAATAAACTTGGTTTTAATATGCAAGATCATTCAATGCAAATTTATGGAATTTGTAAAGACTGTCAAAATTAAAATTTCTATAAAATAACTTAAACATTATAAAATGAATTTTTCTCATTTTATATACTACTATATATGCAAAAGGAAAAACTATTGATTTTTGAAAATAAATTTGTTCAACAAAGAATTGAAAAAGCACAGCTTTTAAAAGATGCTGGTTTTAACCCATACTCAAATGAATGTAAAAGAAATACAACTATTGATAAATTTTTAAATGTAAATTCAGACATTAAAAATAGAGAAAATCAAAGAGATGAAAATAGGCACTATATTGTAAGTGGTCGTATTAAACTTCTAAGAATTATGGGTAAAGCTAGTTTTGCAAAAATTGAAGATGAGAGTGGAATGCTTCAAATTTATGTAGCTAGAGACAACTTGCCAGAGGGTTTTTATAACAATACTTTTAAAAAATTAATAGAAGTTGGAGATATTATAGAAGTAAGCGGATACCCATTTGTAACTGGTAAAGGTGAGTTATCACTTCATGCAAATGAGCTTAAACTTTTAACAAAAGCCATCGCGCCACTACCTGAAAAATTTCACGGAGTAACTGACAAAGAGATTAGATATAGAAAAAGATACTTAGACCTAATTATGAACTCTGAAGTTCGTAAAACATTTCAAACTCGTTCTAAAGTTATCTCGCTAACAAGACACTTTTTTGAAGATAAAGGTTTTTTAGAAGTTGAAACTCCTATGATGCACCCAATTCCTGGTGGAGCAAATGCAAAACCTTTTGTAACTCATCATAATGCTCTTGGAATTGACAGATTTTTAAGAATAGCACCTGAGCTTTACTTAAAAAGACTAATAGTAGGTGGATTTGAGGCGGTATTTGAGATAAATCGTAACTTTAGAAATGAAGGGATGGATGCTACTCATAATCCTGAATTCACATCTATAGAGTTTTATTGGGCATACAAAACTTACAAAGATTTAATAGAGATTACAAAAGAGTATTTTCAGTATCTTTTTGAACACCTTAACCTTCCAACTCGCTTACCTTATGGAGATATGGAAATCAACTTTGAAAATTTTACAGAGATTGCACTTATTGAGTCACTAACATCCATTGGTGGAGTTGCTGCTGAAATTACAAATGATAAAGAAAAAATTGTAGAGTTTTTAAAATCTAAAAACATATCTGTAAAACCAAATTTAAATCTTGGGCAACTTCAAGGTGAACTTTTTGATGAATTTGTTGAAGAAAAACTTATAGACCCTACTTTTATAACAGAGTATCCAGTGGAGATATCTCCACTTGCAAGAAGA
This sequence comes from Sulfurimonas sp., assembly GCA_021648465.1. Classification (GTDB taxonomy): domain Bacteria; phylum Campylobacterota; class Campylobacteria; order Campylobacterales; family Sulfurimonadaceae; genus Sulfurimonas. The sequence goes on from JAKISR010000024.1 coordinate 8,174, forward strand.
AGTGATGAAAATCCAGCTATTACTGAAAGGTTTGAGCTTTTCATAGCTGGTCGTGAAATTGCAAATGCATTTAGTGAGCTAAATGACCCAGTTGATCAATATGAAAGATTTAAAGGTCAATGTGAAGCTAAAGATGCAGGTGATGATGAAGCACACGAGATGGATGAGGACTTTATAGATTCTCTTTCATATGGAATGGCTCCAACAGCTGGTCAAGGTATTGGAATAGACAGACTTGTTATGCTTTTAACAAATGAGCATAGTATTAGAGATGTTTTACTGTTTCCAGCGATGAAACCGATACATAACGAAGAAAAATCACAAGAAGAAGAGTAGATAAAAAATGAGATCTCCTCGCGGCTTTGGTAAAAAATACTTTACATTTTCATCTATGCTCGCTCATAGCGTAGAAGTAACTCTGCAAAGTCGTGAAAGTTCATCTAAAGTATATATACAAGATAAAATTTCATCACAAGAAGACTCTCTTGATGAATCACCTCCTGATGAGATACTTGAGATTCTTTGTGAGTTAAATTCTAAGCCTTGTCATTGTAACTGTTACTATAATTTAAAAATAAAAATAGCACTTCTTTTAAACCACTTTATACCAAGATGTCCTTTTTATACTGTATGCTTTGCATTTCGCAGAACTGGTGTACACCCTCCTCTTTTTATATCCTAAAACACAATAAATCAGAACTTTAAAAATAAAAATATACAAGGATATAATAATGTCAAAAAATTATGTAGTTGGTTTTGCCCGCATTGGTGAACAAAGAGAGTTAAAAAAAGTATTAGAGAGTTTTTGGGCTAAAAATAGCTCATTTGAAGATGTAAAAAAAGTAGCAAGTGAACTTAAAAAAAGACACTGGAGCTATCAAAAAGAGGCTGATATTGATTTTATAAGCTCAAATGATTTTTCACTTTATGATAATATGCTAGATACTGCTGTAATGCTTGGGGCAATTCCAAAAAGATTTAAAAACCTAAGAGATGAAGAGCTATACTTTAGCATGGCAAGAGGAGATAAAAATTGTGTTGCTATGGAGATGACAAAGTGGTTTAATACAAACTATCACTACATTGTACCAGAGCTTTCACTAGATGATAAATATAAACTAAATGCTACAAAAATAATAGATGAATATAAAGAAGCAAAAAAATTAGGCATTAAAACTAAAATAAATCTCATCGGTCCCATAACATTTTTAGGACTATCTAAAAGAATTGACAGAGGTGATACTTATGAATTGTTTAATAAAATTTTATCAATTTATGAAGAGCTTTTAAAAGAAATTTCAACACTCGATGACAATATTACTTTACAAATTGATGAACCAATATTTGTAAAAGATAATGAAGTAAAAGTATTAAGTCTTATAAAACCAACTTATGACTCATTAGCAACTATTAGTAAAAATATAAATATTGTTGTTACTACATATTTTGAACACTCTAATGAAGCTACAAAAATTTTAGTTAATACTCCCATCTGGGCTTTAGGGCTTGATTTTTTGTATGGAGATGAAAATTTACAATCTCTTGAATTAATTGCAAATAGTGATAAAAAACTAATCGCTGGTGTAGTTGATGGTAGAAATATTTGGAAAAATGATATTTTACAAACAAACAAACTTTTAGAAAATATTGCTCAAAAAGTAGATAAGCAAAATATTATAATAAGTTCGTCTTGTAGTCTTTTGCATACCCCTTTTACACTAAAATATGAGGAAAAACTTAACGCAGAGATTAAAAATTGGTTAAGTTATGCAGTGCAAAAACTTGATGAAATTTCACTTATCTCAAAACTATTTTTTAATGGTATTGACAATTTAGATATTAAGGATTTTATAAGTTTAAATTCCAATACAGATGCTAATAAAAGTAGAAAAACTTCACCACTTATTCATGATGATTTTGTTCAAGATAGAATTAAAAACTTTACTAAATTAAGTAGAGATGGCAAATATGAAGATAGAATTAAAATTCAAAAAAAGCTTTTAGGATATAAAGATTTATCCACTACTACTATTGGCTCTTTTCCTCAAACTCCTGAGATTAGAAAGGCAAGAAAAGACTTTAAAAATGAACTTATTTCAAAAGAGAATTATGAAAAACAGATGAAAAACTATGTAGATGATTGTGTAGCTTTTCAAGAAGAGTGTGGCATTGATATTTTAGTACATGGAGAGCCTGAGCGTAATGATATGGTTGAGTATTTTGGAGAACAACTAAAAGGATATGGATTTTCTCAAAATGGATGGGTGCAAAGTTATGGAAGTAGATGTGTTAAACCACCATTTATCTATGGAGATATATCACGCCCCAAACCTATGACAGTTGATTGGATAACATATGCACAAAGCAAAACAAACAAGATTATGAAAGGTATGCTTACAGGTCCTGTAACTATTGTAAATTGGTCTTTTGTAAGAGATGACAAACCTAGAGATGAAGTTTCAAAACAGATTGCAATAGCTTTAAGTGATGAGATAGATGACTTACAAAATGCAGGAATTAAGATTATTCAAGTTGATGAAGCTGCTTTTAAAGAGGGTTATCCACTTAGAGATAAAAATATAAAACCTTATGAAGCCTGGGCTATTAGAGACTTTAAAATTGCTGTTAGCTCTGCGAAAAAAGAAACACAAATTCATACCCACATGTGTTATAGTGAATTTAATAATATTATTAAAACTATTGAAAATATGGATGCTGACGTTATCTCTATTGAAACTGCAAGAAGTGGTAATGAGTTACTTAAAATATTTAAAGAAGTTGGATATAAACAAGAAGTGGGTCCTGGTGTTTATGATATTCACTCACCTAGAATTCCATCAGTTGATGAGATTGTTATACAGATAAAACTTTTACTAGAAGTTCTTCCAAGAGAGCAACTTTGGATAAATCCTGATTGTGGCTTAAAAACAAGAAAATGGAATGAAGTGATACCTAGCTTAAAAAATATGGTTGAAGCAGTTAAAATTGTAAGAGCACAATTATATGATTAAGAATGATATAGATATCGGTTATTCAGCCTTTTGTTATCATTTATTTTGTACAATAAGACTAATTTTAACAAGGAATTTTGCATTATGAGTTTTTTAAAAGAATACGACAGTGAAATATTTGAATTATGTGAAAAAGAGTTAGAGCGTCAAACAGACCATTTAGAGATGATTGCATCTGAAAACTTTACACTTCCAGCAGTTATGGAAGCTATGGGCAGTGTTTTTACAAACAAATATGCTGAGGGTTATCCGAGCAAACGCTACTATGGTGGATGTGAGTATGCTGATGGTGTTGAACAACTTGCAATAGACAGAGCTTGTGAGCTATTTGGATGTAAATTTGCAAATGTTCAACCACACTCAGGAAGTAGCGCAAACGGTGCTGTTTATGCTGGGCTACTAAAAGCTGGAGATAAGCTTTTAGGTATGGATTTAAGCCATGGTGGCCACTTAACACATGGTTCAAAACCATCTTTTTCTGGTAAAAATTACTCTAGCTTTACTTATGGTGTTGAGCTTGATGGTCGCATAAACTATGATAGAGTTATGGATATTGCTCAAATAGTTAAACCTAAAATCATCGTTTGTGGAGCTTCAGCTTACGCTCGTGAAATTGACTTCAAAAAATTTCGCGAGATTGCTGATGCTGTAGGGGCAATTTTATTTGCTGATATTGCACATATTGCTGGTCTTGTGTGTGCGGACGAACACCCTAGCCCATTCCCATATGCTGATGTAGTAACAACAACAACTCACAAAACCCTTGCAGGTCCTCGCGGTGGTATAATTTTGACTAATGATGAAGATATTGCAAAAAAGATGAACTCTGCAATCTTTCCAGCTCTTCAAGGTGGACCTCTTGTTCATGTTATAGCTGCTAAAGCTGTTGGTTTTAAGTATAACTTATCTCCAGAGTGGAAAGAGTATGCTAAACAGGTAAAAGCAAATGCTAAAATTTTAGGCGAAGTTTTAGTTAAACGAGGTTATGATGTTGTAAGTGGGGGAACTGATAATCATCTTATATTAGTCTCTTTTGTTGGTCGTGAGATAAGTGGTAAAGATGCTGATGCAGCTCTTGGTAACGCTGGTATAACCATCAACAAAAATACAGTTCCAGGTGAGACAAGAAGCCCATTTGTAACTTCGGGTATCCGTGTAGGAAGCCCTGCATTAACAAGTCGCGGAATGAAAGAAAAAGAGTTTGAACTTATTGCTAACAAGATGGCTGATGTACTTGATGACATCAACAACACTGATCTTCAAGCTAAAATCAAAGAAGAGTTAAAAGCTTTATCTCAAAACTTTGTAATATACAATCAACCAACTTACTAAGGTTTTATGATGACTGCGATGGATTTGAAACTTATTAAAATGGTGAGTGATCATTACTGGATAAAAAGAGATACAGTAGTAAATAAGCTAACATTTAAAGGTCGCACTTTTTATAATAAATTTGAAAAAATAAATTCAACTCTAACACAAACAATTATAAATCAACACTTAAAAGGTGAGATTACTGTTGCTCACTCTATAATAAATAAACACAAAAAAGTTGAAAATATTGTAATTGACTATAACGGAAGAGATCCTCAAAGGTTCTATCATAAAGCTCAACTTTTACTTCGTGAAGAGGGATATATTAACTTTACTGCATATACAACAAAAACAGAGGGTCACTTACATGTATATATCCATAAAGGACATACAACCCTGCAAGAAGCTATACAACTTGGCAAAATCATAAGTATGAAACTTGCTGCGAAACAACCAAAACAATGGAAGATGTTTCCAAACTCTGATTCACCTGATGAGTACAATATTTTAACTCTACCATATGAGGTTTATGCCAAAGAGCGTGGTGCTTCTTGGTCAAAACACATGTAATCTAGGATAATTTAGGTATTATTATAGTAAATATTTAAAGAAGGTGTACTTATGGAAGAAAAGAACGAATTAAATAATATTATTTTAAACAAAGGTGGCTCTTCAGCAAGTAGTAAAAAAATCATTCTAGCTGTAGCAACCTTAGGTGTTACTTTAATTGTTGTTATCATGCTAATGAATACTCTTACCTCCAAAGGTACAGACAACTTACCTCAAGCTATGTTACCTCCAGAACCTCAAACTAAACAAATTAATTCTATAGAAGATGAACCTCTTTTTGAAGAAGTTGAAGTTATTCAAGATACTAACATAGAAGATGATTCTCTTGATAAAATTGCTCAAAAACTAAAAAAAGAAAGTATTAAAGAAAAATTAGAACCTGTTGTTAAAACAGTTAAAAAAGAGGTCATTAAACCAATTGTAAAAAAAGAAGTTACTAAAAAAGCTGTTTCTACTACAACAAAAAAATCATCAGCTGGTAATTTTTATATTCAGGTTGGCTCTTTTGCTAGATATGAACCAAATAAAAAATTCTTAAATTCTATTACTAAACTAGGGTATAAATACAAATTTCATAAGGTAACGCAAAAGGACAAGGTACTAAACAAAGTTTTAGTTGGTCCTTTTTATAGTGAAAGTGAAGCTAGAAAAGCATTAAAAACTGTAAGAAGCTCTATTGAAGCTGGTGCATTTTTAACAAAAATATAATTAATGATATATTCTAAACAATTTTTTCAAGATCAATTAGCTCCGATTGCTGTTTATGCAAAACTAAAAGCACTTTTCAAAAATGAAATTTCTTATCTTTTTGAAAGTGCTGGACAAAGTGAAGGAAACTACAGTTTTATCTGTATAGGTGCTAGAGAAAGACTCCAATACATAAAGAACCAAACAATCTATACAGATGCTGATGGAAACTCATCAAACAAAAATGAGTCACCATTTACTTTTTTAAAAAATTATTATAAAAATATAGATTCTTCTATATATAAACAAGCTACAAGTGAGTTAAAAATTGGGTATGTTGATGGTTTTATAGGTTATATTGGCTACGACATGGTTAAAGTATTTGAGCCAAAACTAATCTCATGCATGGACTCTTTAACTGATGAGCTCAATACTCCTGATTTAGATTTAATTCTTCCAAAAATAATCTTAGTATATTCCCATAAAAACCATCAACTCACCCTTGTTAGTACTATAAAAGAGATGAGTGATAAGTTTGATATGATTGAGAGTGAGCTGAAGAGTTCATATGAATATATCCATATGAAAAAAAACATAGGTGAAGATAAAGGTAGTTTTGCTCACTCTAAAGAACACTTCTTTAAAATGGTTGATAACTCTAAAGAGATGATTAAAAGTGGTGATGTTTTTCAAATTTTAATGACAAATCGTTTTACAAGAAACATAAAAGTAGACCCATTTAGTTTTTATAGAATTTTAAGAACAAAAAATCCATCACCATATATGTTTTTAATGGAATATGAAAATTTTAACATAGTTGGAAGTTCTCCTGAGGTCATGGTTAGGCTTAGTGAAGGAGAACTTCTTCTTCGTCCAATTGCTGGAACTCGCAAACGAGGTGAAACAAAACAAAGAGATAAAGAACTTGAAGATGAGCTTTTAGCAGATCCTAAGGAGTTAGCTGAACATCTTATGCTTATAGATCTAGGTCGCAATGATATAGGTAGAGTTGCTAAAACTGGAACAGTTAAAGTTGAAGACATGATGCATATTGAAAAATTTTCTCATGTTATGCATATTGTTTCAGATGTTGTAGCTGAATTAGATGATGGCAAAGATATGTTTGATTTGTTTATGGCAACATTTACAGCTGGAACCATGACAGGCGCTCCAAAAATCAGAGCAATGGAGCTTATAGCTGAGTATGAAGGTCTTAAAAGAGGTTTTTATAGTGGAAGTATAGGTTACTTCGGTTTTGATGGAAATATGGATAGTGCTATCACTATTAGAACTGCTATGGTAAAAGAGGATAAAGTAGTTTTACAAGCTGGAGCTGGAATAGTTGCTGATTCTGTGCATGAGCTAGAATACTTAGAAGTTAAAAATAAACTTGGCGCTCTTGTTCACTCACTTGAAGACTTAGACTAATTATGAATAAAATATTTGCCATCTTTGGTGACCCTGTATCACACTCCCGCTCTCCACTTATGCACAACTGTGTATTTAAAAATTTAAACTACCCTGCCTCATATATTAGAGTTCATTTAAAAGATGGCACAAAACTAAAAGAGACTTTTTTCTCACTTGGACTAAGTGGTGCAAATATAACAATACCGCATAAGGAGGAAGCCTTTAAAGCTTGTGATGAAGTAAGAGGTTTTGCAAACAATGTAGGTGTTGTAAATACCATCATAAACGAAAATGGAAAATTAATCGGGTACAACACAGATGCTGATGGATTTATGTTCTCTATAAAAGAGTTTGGAGATATTAAAAAAATCCTTATATTAGGCGCTGGTGGTACTGCAAAAGCTCTAGCTTGTAGATTTACCCAAGATAATATAGATATAACAGTTTTAAATCGAAGTCAAAATCGTTTAAATTATTTTAAAGAAATTGCCCATAAATGTTATACATGGGATAATTTTAAATGTGAAAAATATGACCTAGTTGTAAATACAACAAGCGCAGGGCTTAAAGATGAAAATTTACCAGCTCCAAAAATAATAATTGAAAAGATACTAAATAATACAAATTTTGTAGCTGATGCAATTTATGGAAAATTAACACCATTTTTAAAACTTGCAAATGAAAAAAATATCACTTACAAAGATGGTGCAGATATGCTTTTAGGTCAAGGTATATTGGCAAATGAACTTTTTGTAAAAAGTGAGCTTAAAACTGATGATATTAAAAAATTTATGGTTAAGAGTTTTGAGCTATAATACGTCTTCGTTCACTATAATAAAAATATATAACTATTTTAAAATTGGAAGAAAATAATGAAAGATTCAAGTTTATTTGCTCTTATTACTCTCGTACTTGCACTACTACTTCTTTTCTTTAGTACAAAAGAGTTTTCTGATGCAGATGAACTTATTGCAAATGGCGAGCATACCAATGGCATAATAATTGAAGTAAAAAAAGGTCCTAGTAGTCTTAGTAAGTATTATCCACGTATTCATTTTATAACTAAAGATGGCAAAGAGATTGAATTTGTATCATCGACTGGTAGTAATCCATCTTTATATAATGTAGATGATCAAGTTCAAATAGTTTACAATTATGATGACCCAAAGGACGCATTTATTAACTCATTTATAGAAGTTTGGATAGCTTCTGCTATCTATGCATTTATGAGTTTTCTTTTATTTATTTTTTCAGGTTTTTTATGGATAAAATCAAGATCAGGCTAAATATACACTTTTCTATCCCATAGGGTACATAATCTCTCTTTGAACAGCTTTTATCTCACTCATAACCTCATCATTAAGAGTTATATCTAAAGCTTTAAATGATTCATCTAGTTGAGTTGCATATCTTGCTCCTATGATGGTTGAAGCTACAAAATCAAACTGTTTTGAGTAGGCTACTGCTAAAGTTACTGTAGAGATATTTAATTTTTTAGCTATTTGCATGTATTTAGCTGTAGTACTTAGTGATTTATCATTTAAAAATCTCTCACTTTGAGCTTTAGTGCGTAAGTCTTTAGTATTTAAATACTCTGAGAATCTTGCGTTATTTGGATAAAATTCTCCATTGTATTTTCCACTTAAAACTCCACCCGCTAAAGGTGAATATGGGAGGAGTGAAATATTTTCTTTTTTACATACATTTGCTAATTCATCTAAAAATCTTGGGTTATTTAAAGAGAAGTTATTTTGTATAGATTCAAACCTTGATATACCTAGTTTTTTTGAAGTCTCGTTTGCTTTTGTAAGTCCATAAGCTGTATCATTTGATGTTCCTAGATATCTAATTTTACCTTCTTTAACTAACTCATCAAAAGCTTTTAAGGATTCCTCTATCGGTACAACAGAATCTGGCCAGTGCATTTGGTATAAGTCAATATAATCAGTTTGTAATCTTTTTAAACTACCCTCCACTGCTCTTTTTATATGAAACTTATCAACAGCAGTAATACCGTGGCGAATAGGTGGAACAAACCAACTATTTGCAGCTCCAGCAACTTTTGAAGCGATGATAAGTTTATCTCTAGGTTTATTTTTAAGCCATCTGCCTATAATTTTTTCTGTCTTACCAATATAACTCTCTTTTGGTGGGACTGGGTAAAGCTCTGCTGTATCAAAAAAGTTTATCCCTCTATCATAAGCTTTATCCATTATCTTAAAAGATTCTCTCTCATCACTCCAAAAACCAAAACTCATAGTTCCTAAACATATTGGTGTAACTCTAAGTCCTGTTTCTCCTATGTATCTATATTCCATAAGTTTCTCCTTTTATAATTATGTTTTAAATAAATAATTAGGCATTAAAAATTAAAAGTAACACTGGTAAAAGTAACAAGTCAGCTAATATAGCCATAAACATAGCAAGCATTGTTAAAAGTCCAAAATAGATAGTAGGTATAAAATTAGATAGAACTAAAACTGAAAAACCAACCATTATGATAGTTGAAGTATAAAACATTGCTGTTCCTATACTTGCATGTGAGTTAAACATAGAAACTTTTACATCTTTAGAGCTTTTATACTCTAAATTAAAACGATGAATATAGTGAATGGTATCATCAACAGCTATCCCTATACTGATGGCCGCAATAGTAATCGTCATCATATCAAGAGGAATATTCATCCAACCCATAAAACCAAAGATAACGCCAACAGGGATAGTGTTTGCAGTTATGGCAATTAATGCAATTTTGAGATTTTGAAATAAAATTAAAAACATTACAAAAAGTATTAGTATAACTATACCTATAGTTTTAACTTGTGATTCAAAAAGAGATTGAAGCATATTATTATACATAATCAATATGTTTGATAATTTATGCTCCTCATATTTTGGGTTTAGCATCTCACTTATATCTTTATTAATCTTTTTTATTAACTTGTCTCTTTGCAAGTTTGGCATTGAATCAATTACTCTAGTACTAATTCTTACTCTATTATTTTCAATATCTATGTATGGAGATAAAATAATTTGTCTATATTCTTGTGGCAACTCTTTATATAAAAGTGCCAATGTTAAACCATCAGCTTCTTCTCCATCATTTAAAGTTTTTATAACTTCACCAACAGTTGCAAGTGAAAGTACTTTTCCTACAGGTTCCAATGAATCAAGATAGTTGTGAACTTGTGTGATTTTTTGCATTTTTGTTTGTGTAAACCAGTATTTCTCTTTATCATCTTCACTTTCTTCAAATTCATCAGCAAAATCATCTAACTCATCACTATCTTCATCTACAACCTCAACAAACTCTACATTATCACTACTCTCTTTAAATGTTAAAATAATATCAAGAGGGGAAGTTCCACCAAGTTTTTGATCTATAACAGCCATTCCTTGATAAATTGCCGTGTCTTTTTTAAAGTAGTCTATAAAACTATTCTCAACTCTTAGTTTCATAGCTCCAGATATAGAAAATAGCATAATAATAAATGTCATAGCAAGGATGGTTTTTCTATAGTTATACGCTATATTTGCAACTCTAGTAGTAAATGGAATTTTGTTTTTGTCATCATCTTTTATGTCACTTTTAGAAAAGAACATTAGAACGATTGGAAACAGTATAAAAGTAACTATAAGTGATACAACTATTCCCATGCTCATCATCCAACCAAAATTAATTACTGGAAGAATATTACTAAATACTAAAGAGCTAAACCCAGCTATAGTAGTAATCACAACAAAAAATGATGGTTTAAACATGGATGAAACACTATCTATAACTAATACTTCTTGAGTATCATTTTGATTTCTAGCATGTAACTCTTTATATTTAATTATGAGATGTAAAATTAATGACATATTCATAATAAGTTGAAGTGAGATAAAATTTGATGAAACCACAGTAATTTCCCAACCAAAAAAGCCTAAAAATCCACTTGTTATGATAAGTGAAGTTGTACAGATAAACAAAGCTATAATTATCCAACGTACCTCTCTTAATAAAATAAACAAAATAAGTATCAATAAACCAACAATCACAAATCCAAAAGTTTTAAGATCATACTTTACAAACTCAACCATATCATCAGCAATCATATCAACTCCACCTAAGTGAAGTTTTATATCCTGATTTTTATCTGAAAAATCTTTAAGTATCTCTCTTATTTTTATGATGGAGTTATGGTTTAACTCTCTCATTGCGTCTCTATAGTTTTTTAACTCTAACTCTGCTTTTTTTAAACTCTCTTGTTCTGTCTTACTTAACTTTTGAAAATTTTTTGATTTTTTGTATTCATCTCTTTTGTTGATTAAATCAAAATATGTTTTATCTCTTTTTAAATTCACTGATAATGCTGTTGTTTTAAAATCTTCACTTACCAAGTTCTTTTTATATATAGCACTTTGTAAAAATTCTTGTTTTACAAGTGTTTTATCTATATTGGAAGACTCTAGCGTTGGGATATTTTTTATCAATTCTTTAAGTGGTTTCGGTGGAGATTGTAAAAGTGGTACATTAACTATAGAATTTATAGACTCTACAATTTTAACTTTTTGAATTTCTTTAGATAATGCTTTGATATTTTGTATATTTACTTCACTTAGTAAATCATCTTTAACTGTATATGTAACAACTAAGATAGATGACGCATTAAACTGTTTTGCTATTTCTCTTGAAAACTTTAAGTCTTTATCGCCCTCTAGTAAAAGAGTCTCAGCACTTGCATCTATCTCTAACCTTAATGCTCCAAAAGCCATAATGACCGTAAGTACAACCATAAAAAGTAAAATAGTTTTTGGATACTTTAAAATATAATTTTGATATAAAGTTTTCAATATTTTATCTACGATTTTTTACTCAAAGCTTCCATAAGCTCAATTATAGTTTTTGTTTGTAAAAACTCTTTAAACTGTGCTTTATCTGTTTTTAAAATACTAACTCCAACTATCTCTACATCATAAATAAGCCAAGTATCTTTATGCTCTTTTGGTTTTTTAGGTTTATGATATTTATAAACAATCTCTAAGCTTTCTTTTTCGTTTATAAAATCTGTCGTTAAAACAATTCTATTTTTCTTAACTTGTTTTACTTTTTTAACTTCAATTTTTTCGTCGCTATAAGAATCTATTTTTGAAGAGTATGATTTTTTCATTCTATCAACATAAAGTTCAACAAACTTTTTTTTATCTTCTTTAGATAATTTTTTCCACATTTTACCTAAACTAAGTTTTGCCATTAACTCAAAATCAAACATTGGTGTTACTATCTCTATGATATTGCTATTTCTTTCGTCTTTAGATAGTTTTTTATTTTTTACAGTTACTATAACATCATCAATTTTACTTAAAAAATGTTCTTTTAACTCTACATTATTATTTGCTTGTAAATTTTGTGTAAATACAAATATTATACATACCAATAAAATATTTTTTACTACTTTATTTATCATATTTATTCCTCTATTAGTTTATCTCTATGTTGTTCATACACATCTCTAAGATATGGATACAAGTCAACCGCATCAGCTTTTAATTTTTCATAGTCTCTCATATAAAGTGAGGTAGTATTTATCATTTCTAATGATTTTATAGCTAAAAATTCTTCTATTGTATCTGTTAAAGTCCAGTAACTACGCTCTGTTGAGTGAATTACACTTAGCATTGTATCTGGGTAAAGACTTATAATATCTCTTAAATTAGATGGTCCTAGTAGTGGTATAACTATATGTGGACCACTGCCAACACCATAAAAACCTAAAGTTTGGCCAAAATCCTCATTATGTGCTTGAAGATTAAAGCTACTTTTAGCTGGGTCAAATAACCCAAAAAGACCAACTGTAGAATTTATAACAAACCTACCAGTTTCTTCATAAGCGTTATAAAATTTACCTTGTAAAAGATTATTTACTAGTCTTGATGGATAATAAATATTATGAAAAAACTTATCTACACTTAATCTAATCTCTTCATGAAATATATAGCTATAACCATTTGCGATAGGCTTAAGTACATACTCATAAGCATTGTCATTAAAGCTGGTCATAACTCTGTTATATCCACTAAATGGATCATATATCTCTTTTACTTCAAATTCATCTTCAAAATCATCTAACTCTTCATCCTCACTATTAAGTTCGCTTAAAAACACTTCATTTGGTGATTCAATTTTTTTTGAACTACATCCTGAAAAACTTACAACTATAAAAACTATAAAAAAAGAAACTATTAACCTCAAACCTACACCTTTACTCTATCTTCTAATGCTCTTGTTAAAGAAAGCAAATCCACATTTTCTAGACTAACACCAGTTGGAACACCTTGAGCTATTTTTGAATAATTTATTTTAAAATCACATAATTTATCTTCAATAAACAGCATTATAGCATCATTTGATATAGATGGTGTCAAAGCAAAAATAATCTCACTTATTCCATTTCTTACTATTTTTTGTAAGTTTGATATATCGAGTTCTTCTAAGGATTCTAACACAAAATATTTACCATCAAAAAGTCTATTATCTTCTAATAGTAGTATATCTTTTGCATTTTCAACTATACAAAGAAGTGATTCATCTCTACTTTCATCACAACAGATAAAACATAACTCATCCTCACTCATTCCACCACAAGAATTACATTTTTTTAAACATCCTAAAGCTTCTTCTATTGCATGAGAAATTTTTAGACCACAAAAACTATCTTTCATAAGCATATGATATGCCAATCTTGTAGCTGATTTTTTACCTATGGTAGGAAGTTCTTGTAGTGCATCTACTAATTTGTTAAATTTATTTAAAGAGCCTCTCACTATAGCTTCCTTTTTGGAAGTAATATCCATAACTGTAATGCTGATTTTAACTCTCCAGCTATCTCACCTGCTTTTTTACCATAACCTAAAAACATATCTGCTCTTACACTACCTTTTATTGCACCACCAGTGTCTTGTGCCATTACAAGCCTGTTAACACTTTTGTTTTGAATATTTGCACTAAGATACAACATACTACCAAGTGGGATATAATTCAAATCTACTGCAACTGAACGCTCAGGAGTTAATTCTAACCCAAGTGAGCCGGTTGCTGCTTTTTCTCTTTTTTTAAAAAAGACCATTGATTTGTTATGATTTAGAACTTCATCAACTCTTGATGGGTTATTATAAAACCACTCTTTTATACTTTGTAAAGATATATCTTCTTTTGATATTTCACCTTGATTTATTAAGTACTTTCCTATAGATTTATATTTATGTCCATTTTGATTATCATAACCTATAAAGATATTTTCACCATTTTCAAGATTTACTCTTCCTGAGCCTTGTACCTCTAAAAAGAAAAGGTCTATTTTAGAGTTTGTATAACAAATAACATCTGCATCAAGCTGATTTTTACTAGACTCCTCTCTATCAAAATACGGCACTAACCTATTTTGCTCTACTCTTCCTCTTAGTCTTAGATTTTTAAGCTCTGGATATTGTTTTTGTAAATCAACCACTACTAAATCTTTTGGTGTGTTATATATTGGATAGATATATGGCTCTTTTTTTACAAGTGAGCCTTTTAATTGTGGCTCATAATAACCAGTAAGTAAAGCATCTTTTTTATTGGAGTGTTTACTTATTTTATATGGTATAAACTCACTTGTTAAAAATATTTTTGGAGTTGAAGTTTGTATGGCATTTTCACATAACTCTTTATATATTCTTTTTGTTTTAGAACTTTTACAATTGTTTATAAAAGATTCAAGTGCTGCAGTATAGTCTTCATCACTCCAACTTGGTAACTCATTAAAGTTACTCTCTTGCAGTTTAGTTTCAGGCATATATTCAAACATGATTTGTGGTTCTTTTGAACATCCAGAAAAAAGTATCAAAATAGTTAGTAATAATAAATTCAACTTCATAAATAGGATTATACTGATATTAAATTAAAAACGATATAATTGCGAAAAATTATACAGGGTACAACAAATAATATGCAAGATTTAAGTTACTACGAAATACTAGAAATATCAAAAGATGCTGACAAAATAACTATAAAAAAAGCTTATAGAAAAATGGCAAAACAATACCATCCAGATAAAAATCAGGGTAATTCAGATACTGAACACAAGTTTAAACTATGCAACGAAGCTTACCAATGTTTAAGTGATGAGAAACAAAAAGGAATTTACGACCGTTATGGTAAAGAGGGTTTACAAGGCATGGGTGGTGGCTCTCGTCGTTCATCTGCTGGATTTGAAGATTTAGGCTCAATGTTTGAAGATATGTTTAACGGTTTTGGTGGTGGTTCTCGTCATCGTCAAAATCCAGAAGATATGGAAAAATACAACCTTGACATGAATGTTGATATGAACATCAGTTTTAATGAAGCTATTTTTGGTTGTGAAAAAGATATAGAATTTAGATATAAAACTGCTTGTGAACCTTGTAAAGGTAGTGGTGCTAAAAATGGCAAGCTATCTATATGTAAACAATGTAGCGGTCAAGGTCAAGTTTTTATAAAACAAGGCTTTATGACATTTTCTCAAACTTGTCCAGCATGTCACGGAGCTGGCAGTGCTCCAGCCGCATCTTGTAAAAATTGTAATGGTAAAGGCTTCAAAGAAGAAAAAAGTAGTGTCGCTATAAAGATTCCAAAGGGGATTGATGACCAAAATAGACTAAGAGTTTCAAGAAAAGGAAACGTAGGTAAACGTGGTTCAAGAGGTGATTTATATGTTACCTTTAGCGTTACACCAGATAAACATTTCCAAAGAGAAGGAAGTGATGTCTACATCGCTATACCAGTATTTTTTACTCAAGCAGTAGCAGGAGACATCTTAACTATACCATCACTTACAGGTGAGTTAGAGTTAAAGCTTGATGTTGGAACAAAGGATAAACAACACTTTACATTTAAAGGTGAAGGAATAGAAGATGTTCACGGACATGGAAAAGGAAACTTAATAGCACAAGTGAACATCACTTATCCTAAAAAATTAAATGATGAACAACAAGAGTTACTATCTAAACTTCAAGACTCTTTCGGCATAGAATCAAAACCTCACGAAGGTGTACTTGACTCAGCTATAGATAAAATGAAAAGCTGGTTTAACTGATACACTATTGAGATGATTTATTCATCTCAATTTACTCTTTCTACATTATTAGAAAAAAAATCTTATCAATAAAATAGTATTGCCACTGGATTTCAAGTAATCTCCATGATAAATTTCTATCACTTAAGGGACATTATGTCCATTTAATGAGTTATTTGACAATTAAAGGAACACTTTGTCCAAATAATGGCTAATTTCGTGCTAAAAGGACATTTTATTTTTAAGGATAATAGAGTAAAAAAAGGAAAAAGTATAAAAATATGTCATTTTGTCATATAATTTGATAAATTTAGCTATTTTTTGATTTTTAACAGGACATTTTTTTGTGTTATTAATAATGTTATTTAAGGCGGTGTTCACTATAATGGGAATGAATAAGTAGTTGCATGTTCCCGCGGAGCGGAAACATGCAACGGCGGGGGCTGAACTCTAAACGAGTCCCTCACCAATTGTCGTATTCCGCTACGCTACATACAACAATTGGCAGGAACACACATCAAGATACCCTCCAGAAAACTCTACGAGTTTTATGAAGTGTACCTTAATGGAGTTCAGCCCCCGCCGTTAGCTTACAGAAGGACATATTACAGATGAATAATAATAAGTTAACTTATGAACAAAAAATAGAAATGCTTAAATATAATATTTCAAGATTTGATCATTATTATGCAAGTGTAAATTTTAAGTCTAGTTTTTTAGTGATTGGCAATATAACTATTTTGGGATTTTTACTAACTTCACGAAATCAAATAAACGATTATCTATTTTATAGTCACTTATTATTAATTACTGCATCATTAATATTTGTATTACTTTCTATAAAACCATATTTAAAAAGTTATTCAGGAAGTAAAGGTCTAGTTTTTTTTAATGATATTTCAAATATGAAAGACTTTATGTTTAAATATAAAATTAGTTTTTTATCGAAAAAAAATTATCTTGATGATTTAAAGCAACAAACCTATTCACTTGCAAAAGGGTTAAAAACTAAATTTTTATACTTAAATATATCTACAATATCTTTTATTATTAATATAGTTTTATTTTTCATCAATATAGCATTTTTTATTGAAAAACATTCAAAGGCAATAAAATGACCAAATCATCAAACAAGAGATTCGAAAATTTAACGAAATCATTAGTTTCGCGTGCGGATAAAAATTATCAGAATAAGTACGAAAAAAGTTACCTAGCTGAAGCTTTTGAATCTAGACATAATACATATATGGATTCAATAGTTTCTAATCTTGATATATATTCTGATGATAATTTTGTTGAAAAAACTATAGATGACTTTAGACTTCTTGTTGGAAAAAGTGGTCAATATAAGCATCGAGAAACAATTGGTACACATCCAGATTTTACAAATATTGAAGGAACAAATATAATTGAAAATCATTATATAGTATCAATGTTTGTTGACATAAAAAACTCAACTTCAATTTATCTTAAAACAAAAGACTTAGTTTGGACAAAAACTTTTAAAAACACAGTTTTAAGAACTATTAGCATTTTTATGAGAATATTTGATGGTCATATCCATAGATTGCAGGGTGATGCTGTTTTTTCATATTTTGGATGGAGAGATAAATCTGAAGAAGATGCAATTATAGATTCATTAAATGCTGCTAGCTTTTTACTATGGTATATTGAAAAAAAATTAAATCCTCAATTAATAGAATTGCAATATGAACCATTAAAAATTAGAATTGGTATTGATTATGGAAATTCTGAGGAAGTTATTTGGTCTGAATATGGACTTGCTCCTGCAACTGAAGTTACAACAACAAGCTTACATGCAGATTTAGCAGCAAAACTTCAGAACAGAGCTTCATCTAATACTATAATGATTGGTGACAATATAAAAGAATTTTTAGATTTACCTGATGAATTTATAGATATCAAAAAATATCAAAAAAATTATGAAGATATTGAGGATAAATATATACTTAATAAACCTGAAAAAAAATATAGAATGTGGATATTTAAACATAATAATTATTTAAAATATTTTCCATTTCTTCAAGCAGAAAATTTTAACTTAAAGTGTAATACAAATAATTATCAATATTATTCAAATCTTTCAGCTTTAGAAAAAAATGAAAGTTTAAAATATACATTAGAGCATCCATTTTCACTTCCACATAGAGGGTTAAGTAATATTAAGTTTGAATGGACTAAAGAAAATAGGGGAAAAGAAGCTAAGCTAAAAAACTCTAATGGTAAATTACAAGCAAGTAAAAGTTTTAGAAATACAGCAAATGAATCAACTTTGTATAGAGGTCATCATATAATGCAATGTAAAGTACTTCAAAATGGAAGAGTGCAAGAAACATTAAAATTTGGGATTTTCATTAAGTAAAAACTAACAAAACAGAGTATCCAATAAATTACCTAGCGGCAATTTATTGGCTATCTTCGACCGTTATCTTAAAAAAATAAGGAAGTTTTTTGAAACATAATAATGGAAGAGATTATGAAAAATTTGTCGCTAATTTGCAACAAGCTTTATTGGATGCTGAAAATATTACAAATCAAACAGATGTGATTATTGAACTCAATAAGAAAATTATAGATAACTGTGATATAGAACGAGAGTTTGATTTATATTGGGAATACACATTTGGTGGATTAACATATAAAACCATCATAGAATGTAAAGATTATAATTCTAATATATCACTTGAAAAAATTGATGCATTAATTGGGAAAACCAGAGATATACCTGATTTAAGAGCAGTATTCGCTACCAAAAAAGGGTATCAATCTGGAGCAAAGAAAAAAGCTGAACAAAATAAAATCGATTTATTAATCATAAGAGAACAAAATGATTCTGATTGGCAAGATAAAAATGGAAATTCATTTATAAAAATTATAAATATAGAAATACATATGAATATGCCTGCACAAATTACAAAATTTGAACCTCGAATTAATGCCAATTGGCTTAAAGATAATATAGATATGTCTAAACCACTTAATATGTCTGGCTTAAATAATGAAATTTTTATTGAAGATATAACTAAGAATGAAAAATATTCTTTATTTGATTTATCTAGTAAATTAACTTCACTTGGAAGTAAAGAATTTGGAAACTTTTCTAAAAATGAACAGTTTGATAATGCATTTATTTGTTATAAAGATGTTAAATTAAAAATGGATTCATATTTATGCGAATACACAATAGCAGAACCTCATAAAAGTGTAATCGAAAAAGATTTTTCTAAGGAACTTATAGGTGTTATTGAATATCTACAACAAGGTACAAAGAAATCTATTTTCAAAAAAGGTATAATCAAAGAACAACAACTATAAAAGATAACAAAACAGAGTAGCCAATAAATTACCTAGCGGCAATTTATTGGCTATCTTCAGTCGTTAGATAACCAAAGGAACATTACAAAAATGACAACTATTTTTATTTTAATGGTATTGATATTAATATTTGTAAAATCTCCATTTGGAAAGGGCTTAATAGGTGAGTCTTTAGTAAATTTGGCGATAGCTTTTAGATTGAATAAAAATGAGTACCAGCTATTTAAGAATGTCACCATTCCAACTAAAGATGGTACAACACAAATCGATCATATAATAGTTTCAAAATATGGAATCTTTGTCATTGAAACAAAAAATATGAAGGGTTGGATTTTTGGAGATAAAAATCAAAAAACATGGACTCAAAAGATATATAAATATACTAATAAATTTCAAAATCCATTACATCAGAACTATAAACATGTTAAAACATTGGAATCGTTGTTGAACATCAATAAAGACAAAATTTTTTCAGTAATCACTTTTGTTGGCGATAGCACATTTAAAACTGAAATGCCTGATAATGTAACATATACAGGAGGATTTATTAATTTTATCAATTCTAAGAAAGTTAAATTGTTTTCAGAACAAGAAATTATGAATATTAACTCATTAATTGATACAAAACGATTATCTCAAAAATTTAAAACAAATTTAAAGCATGTTCAAAATTTGAAAAATATTGTTCCAGCCTTTTAACCGTATAGTAAGTATATGCCTCACAGCCTGATTTATGTCGCAATGCAGCTAAGCCACGACCAATACAACAATCGGCTGTTGCTTTATTTACATCCCCGACTGGGGCTCGTACACTCAACAAGGTATCCCCTGTTTTTGCATAACGTTTTGGGGCTGTGCAGTAAACTCTGTTCACGGGATAACGCCACCCAAAATCCCTTCGACCTTGAAAAAAAGGTATTCCTTCTCCTTCTTCGTTGTAAGTATGACCAGGGGGGGATTGCCCCATTGTTACATCAAACTCTTTTCCAATGGTAGAGGTCCCCCACCCCCTCGGAATCAACCCCAACTCCGACTCAACCAGTTCATCGGGAAACAGAGCAGCCGTAGCAACAAGCTGTTTACGTTGATCATCAGAAAGCTGATCGAACTCAGCTTCGCTTTTGCCGCTGATGGCGCACATGGCGGCACGTTCGGGGTCGCGGCCTGCAGCTTTGGCTTTAATCTTGGCTTTAACCGGCTCGAAATCGACAAACCAGCTTTTAAAGATGGCCTGAGCGATCTGTTCGAGGGTTTGGTTGGTTTGGCGGTTGAGTTCGATTTTGTCGTCAATAGCCCCCAAAAAGACTGCGATGTATTTCTGAGCATCAATCGGTGGAATTGTGAGTTCAAACTTTGGGATATCAGCACATTTCAAACTCTCAAAAATAGCGCCAACATTAATAAACTTGCCAACTTGCTCCCACCACTCTGAACCACGAACCAACCACCTAAGAAACGGCGGAAACACTTTAGTTCCATCAGACCTGAGCAATACCAGGTTTTGACCTAAAGCACACTCGAGACCTTGATGTACAAATGCTGTTTCCCCAGGGTTGCACCGTCTGGACAAGATTACATCGTTAATTTTTGGCTTAGCCTTCCTTGTCCATTCTTCTAAATGCTCGCGAGAAATTCGGCGAGCATCGGCTATATCAACTCGCCCAGCTTTTATCTGTGGAATAGCCACATAAGGAAACCCAACATCAGACGCTGGTGGCGTTTTATGGACACAATCGAGGAGAGTGACGTTAGCCTCTTCCAAAGACATAGTTCGCCAATCAGCAGTCATACCCAAGCCCCGCCAAATTCCGCTTAATCTGCTCTTCTAACTCCGCACTCTTCACAAACTGCCCCTGCAACTGCCCCGTCAACCGCGCCATCTTCTCGGCAAAGGGTTCGCCATCGTCCTCCTCTTCCGGCGCACCGACATAACGCCCCGGCGTCAGCACAAAGTCGTGTTTTTTGATCTCATCCAGACTGGCATGACTTGCAGAAACCGGGAATATCCGCGTAGGGTGGGCACTGCCCACCATCACCGTCGTCCGCATCGTTTTGAAGGGCGGATTCGCCATGATGGTGTCGGCACGCAGGTCGGGGTGCTGATCGTTGGTGAAGGTGTTGGCCAGTTCCTTGCCGAAGTTGAAATCGAGCCCGCGAATGACCATGTTCATCGCCGCCAGCTGCCAGGTGATGTGGTTGTATTCCTGTCCGTAGATCGAAACCCCGCCCAGCTTGATGAACTGTTCACTCTGCACGAAAATCAGCTCGAACCCATGGCCGGGTCGTAGACCCGCCCGGCAAAGGGCTGGAGCATTTCGACGCTCAGACTGACAATCGACTTGATGGTATGGAACTGGCCGCCTTTTTTCCC
>JAKISR010000085.1 GCA_021648465.1 Sulfurimonas sp.
TTAATCGTACCTCTTATTTTGATCGTAAGTCATACTTTTATCCTGATAGCCCATCAGCTTATCAAATTACACAATTTTATACACCAATTATACAAAATGGCACGCTAGATATTGATTTTGAGGATGGTACTCATAAAACTATTCGTGTAGGTTTCGCTCATATTGAAGCTGATGCTGGAAAAAATATTCATGATGGCGATATCTCAAAAGTTGATTTAAATCGTGCAGGAACTCCACTTTTGGAGATAGTTACACAGCCAGATATGAGAAGTGCGAAGGAAGCGATTTTATATCTTAAAAAACTTCATTCAATCATTCGTTATTTAGACATTGGTGATGCAAATATGCAAGAGGGTTCATTTCGAGTTGATGTAAATGTTTCTATCCGTCCAAAGGGTGATGAGAAGCTTTACACTCGTGTTGAAGTAAAAAATATCAACTCATTTAAATTTATCCAAAAAGCGATAGAGCTAGAAGTTGCTCGTCAAAGTGAAGCTTGGGAAGATGGTGTTTATGAACAAGAGATATCTCAAGAAACTCGGCTTTTTGATCAAACTAAACAAGAGACTCGTTCTATGAGGGGTAAAGAAGAAGCAGCTGATTATCGTTATTTTCCAGAACCAGATTTATTAAAAGCTGTAGTAACTGATGAGATGATGGAGTTGTATTCAAAAATTCCAGAGCTTCCGGATGCTAAGCGTAATAGATTTGTAAAAGATTATGGTATGAATGAATACAACGCAAATGTTATCACTTCATCTATAGAGATGGCACATTTTTTTGAGGAGATGATGGAACAGGGCATTAGTGCTAAAAACGCTACTACATGGCTTACAGTTGAGCTTCAAGGTCGTTTAAAAGGCGATGTAAATATAACTAACTCACCAGTAAATGCCCAAAAATTAGGTTTTTTAGTTAAGCGTATTGAAGATAAAACTATTAGTGCTAAAGCGGCAAAAGAAGTTCTTGATAAACTTATGACTGAGAATTTAGATATTGATGGTGTAATTGATGCACTTGGATTAAAGCAAGTAACTGATACTGGTGCGCTAGAGGCTATGTGTGATGAAATAATTATTGCAAATCCTGATAAAGTAGAGCAGTATAAGGGCGGAAAAGATAAACTATTTGGTTTCTTTGTTGGTCAAGTTATGAAAGCTTCTAAAGGTAATGCAAACCCTCAAGCTGTAAATGAAATATTAAAAGCAAAATTAGGATAAAAAATTTGTTTAAAAATTCGTTAGTAAATTTCGCATATTTTATCAATACATCTAAAAAGTATGCAAAAACTAAACATTTTTTTTATAATTTATTAGAAAATCCTAATTATAGATATAAAAGATACTTTGATATCTTTATGGTTATGCTTATATTTTCAAGTGTGATTATATTGGTTAGAGAAGTTAAGTTTGATGTAGATGATTCTCTTTTATTTTTTAATAATTATATAATTTCTATTATATTTTTTATAGAGTATATGTTAAGACTTTGGATTATTAGTAGTGTATCTAAAGTGATAATTATGCGAAGTGAACATGATGCAATGCTTGGAGAAAAATTTAAACTTCTTCCCCCATTAAAAGAGATATTTTTAGTTAAATTAAAATATATTACCTCTTTTAAAGCTATAATAGATTTACTAGCAATTATCCCATTTTTCCATCAGTTAAGACTGCTTCGCTTATTTATACTTTTTCGAGTCTTTAAACTTTTTAGATATGCAAAAAGTATCCAAACTTTTACCTCTGTAATAGCCTTAAAAAAGTTTGAATTTTTAACACTCTTAATCTTTGCTTCTATTGTTGTTTTTGTTTCATCTGTTTTGATTTATGTAATGGAAGCAAATAATTCAGACTCCTCTATAACTACGCTTTTTGATGCAATGTATTGGTCTATTGTTACTATCTCAACTGTTGGTTTTGGAGATATTACCCCAGTGACGCAAGAGGGAAGAATTGTTGCGATGTTTGTTATAGTTGCAGGTATTGCTGTTTTTTCATTTACAACTTCACTTGTTGTTACAGCATTTACCGAAAAACTAGATGAGATAAAAGATATGAAAATTATAGATGATGTTTCAAAATTAAAAGAATTTTATCTTATTTGTGGTTATGGAAGTGTAGCAAAAGAGGTAGCAAAAAAGCTTAGTAAAAATTTTAAAGTTATTATTTTAGATGAAAAAAAAGAGATGGTAGAAGAAGCTATAAAAGATGGTTTTACAGCACTAAATTTTGCCCCAGGAAGTATAGATAGCTATAAAAAACTTCGTATAAAAATAGATACTCAAGTTAAAGCAATTTTATGTTTAAGTCATAGTGATGTTGAAAATGTATATACAGCTCTAACTATTCGTTCTTTTGATAAAGATATATTTATTCTTTCAATTTTAATAAATGAAACAAGTAAAAATAAGTTAAAATTTGCTGGGGTAAATGAGCTAATATTTGAAAAAGAACTTATAGGGATGATTGCAAAAGAGTTTATAGGTCAACCAGTGGCATTTGAAACCATTCATGCCCTTCGCTCAAACCTAAATGGAATAGATATTCAAGAAATAGTTATAAATTCAAGAGTGCTTAGTAGCTTTGCAACTGTTGGCGATATAAAAAATAAAAAATATAGAATTATTTTACTTGGTATTTATAAAAAAGAAGAAGCTAAGTTTTTATTTAATCCTACCAAGAGCACCCAATTGCAAAACGGTGATTTATTGCTAATAATTGGTAATATACAGTTTATTGATGATTTTAACAATTATTTACATAAAAAGGCCAGCTAATGAAACATAAAAATGCCTTAATATTTGGACATAATGAATATTCCATTGAGATAGTAAAAAATATATCAGGCTACTATGATAATATATATATATTTAAATTAGATGATAGTATAAAAAAAACTAATATAAATAATATAATGTATGAAGTGTTTGTATTTGATTTAACAGATGATTGGGATGATTTAGATAAAAGAGTTGATATTAACGAATGCGTAACTTTTTGCACATTAGAAGATATGGCTGAAAATATTTTTTTAACTATATCTTTAAGGGATACCTTTAAAGATATAAGCATTATATCACTTGCAAAAGACAAAGAGAGTGCTACAAAACTCAAGTTAGCTGGTGCATCAAGCGTTTTTCCTCTTACTCAAACAACAGCAAATATAATTGTTGAGATGTTAGAAAAACCTATAGTTACGGAAGTTTTACATAACATATTGTATGAGCAAAGTGATTTACAAATAGCGCAAATTAAAGTACAAAATCATCATCTATTTGAAGAAAAATATCCAGCAGAAATAGATTGGAGTAAAGAGCATAATATAATTGTTATATCTGTGCTTAAAAAAAATAATTTTACAGAATTTATATATTCAGCTAAAGCTAAACATAGTCCCATCAAAAACGGAGATGTTTTTATAGTTGTTGGATATGAAAAAGATATAGTGAAATTTGAAAAGTTAATAGGAAGTAGATATGAGTAAAATAGGTGTAATTGGAGCTGGTAAATGGGGTTCCGCTTTAGCTTTTGCCCTTAGTGAAAAAAATGAAGTATATATAAGTTCTCGTACACCAAGGGATATGAAAAATTTTATCTCAATGGGGGAGATATTAAAATTTGAATATTTAGTTATTGCTATTCCTGCTCAGCAAGTCGCATCATGGCTTAGAGATAATTTTGTTTTTACAAACCAAAAAGTTTTAGTTGCTGCAAAAGGGATAGAAGCTACAACTGGGCGATTTCTAAATGAGATATACTCTAAATATATCCCAAGTTCTAATATATCTTTTCTATCAGGTCCATCATTTGCAAGTGAGGTTATGAAATCACTGCCTACAGCACTTGTTGTAAACTCAATAAATGAAGATTTGAGTGTTGAATTTGCGTCATTTTTTCCATCATTTATAAAAGCATATACTTCAACTGATGTAATAGGCGCAGAAGTAGCAGGTGCCTATAAAAATGTTATAGCCATTGCTGCTGGAATATGTGAAGGTTTAGGACTTGGCAAAAATGCAGCTGCCTCATTAATATCCCGAGGTTTAGTTGAGATGCAAAGATTTGGTTATAAATATGGAGCAAAAGAGGAAAGCTTTGTAGGGCTAAGTGGAGCAGGGGATTTGTTTTTAACCGCTTCATCAAACATGAGTAGAAATTTCCGTGTAGGACTAGGAATAGCAAAAGGGAAATCTCAAGAGGAGATACTCAAAGAGTTAGGTGAAGTTGCGGAGGGAATAGGTACTACTTACGCTTTAAACAAGATAGCAAAAGATAAAGATTTGTATTTGCCTATAGCCAAAGAGGTTTATAATATGCTAGAGGGTAAAAACCCAGATGTTAGTCTTAAGAATTTTTTGGCGAGTTAAGGAGAATATAGTTGGCACTTTATAAAGAACAGTTTATTAAAATATTTATTGCTATTTTGATTGGTAGTGTAGTTTTTGCCTTATCTATGAGTATATTTACTACTACTCAAGCATTACTTCTTGGGCTTATAGCTCTTTTGGTTACTTTGTGGACAAATGAGGGTTTGCCTCTAGGCGTTGTTTCACTTTTACCTATTATTTTATTTCCAGCATTTTCAATTTTAACCACTAAAGAGACAACTGTAAACTATGCTCACCCTATTATATTTTTGTTTCTTGGTGGTTTTTTACTTGCTATTGCAGTTGAAAAAACAGGACTTCATAAATA
>JAKISR010000086.1 GCA_021648465.1 Sulfurimonas sp.
CTAAGGATGGAGTCAAAAATATGTAAAGTATGATTTTATAGCCTAATTTGGTGCTTCTGGATTCAAAAAAAGATGAGTTTCTTATAAGTTTAGAGGTGTCGGCAAAGTTATGGAATTATTTGGGTATAGTTATTCTGTATTATAATTAAATATTTTTAGATATAATGGCGGGTTTTAAATTATAACTTTTTAGGAACTTTTATATGTTACTTTTTACACCTGGTCCAACTCCAGTACCTCAAAATGTTCGAAATGCTATGAGTGATGAGACTATACATCATCGTACACCAGAATTTGAAGCAATTTTTCAAAAGACAAGAAAACACCTTTTTAATCTTTTTAATACAGAAGAAGTTGTTATGCTCGCATCTAGTGGCACTGGTGCAATGGAAGCAGCAGTTATAAACTTATGCCATAACACACTTTTAAGTGTTAATTCTGGAAAATTTGGTGAGAGATTTGGAAAAATTGCTATTGCAAATGGACTTAGTAGTACTGAGATTAAAAATGAGTGGAATACACCAGTAAGTGTTGAAGCTATTGTACAAGCTGTAAAAAATGATTCAAATATTGATGCAATTGCCGTTCAAATTAGTGAATCAGCTAGTGGACTTCGTCACCCTGTTGAAGAGCTTGCACATGCTGTAAAAGAGATAAATCCAAATATTATGATTATAGCTGATGGTATCACTGCTGTTGGTGTTGAAAGAATTGATGTGACAAATATAGATTGTTTAATAGCTGGAAGTCAAAAAGCACTTATGCTTCCTCCAGGGTTATCAATATTAGGTCTTAGCAATAAAGCCATAGAAACTATCGGTGTTGGAAAAGGTTACTACTTAAACTTAGCATCTGAAATTAAAAAGCAAAAGCAAAACACAACGGCATATACAGCTGCAACAACTCTAATAATTGGACTTTTAGAAGTTTTAGAAACTATAGAAAAGCAGGGTGGTATTGGGGTTCTTTATTGTAATACAGCTAGACGTGCCAAAGCTACACAAGCGGCACTTGAAGCAATAGGTTTACATATCTATCCATCTAATCCTGCAAAAAGTATGACAACTGTTGATGATAATGATGCATCAAAAATTCGCTTAGCTCTAAAAAAAGAATATGATATAAATGTTGCTGGTGGACAAGAGCATCTTAAAGGCAAAATTTTTCGTATAAATCAGATGGGATTAATTGAGCCATATGAGTCTATTTGGGTTGTTAATTCAATAGAGCTTATATTGCACCGTATGGGGCGATTAGAGTACGAGGGAATCGCTTCAAAGGTATATAGTGAAACATATTTTAAAATAGCATTAGAAAAAAAAGAAATATAAATGATACTTAAACAAGTATTTTCAGAACAAACTTTTACAGTTGGAGTATAGATGATTTTAGAACATGAAATACCTAATGGATCAAAACTTTATTTTGGAAAAAGTGCCAAGGCAAAAAGAGAGATAGAAAAAGTAGCTTCTGATATTTTAGATGCAAATGATTTTGAAGAGATTGTAACTCCTATATTTTCATACCATCAACATTTAAGTATTGCAGATGAGAAAGAGCTTGTAAGGGTTAATGATAAACAAAATAACCCTATCTCACTTAGAGCTGATTCAACGATAGATGTTGTTCGTATTATCGAGAAAAGACTTGGAAAAAACACAACACAAAAAAAATGGTTTTATGTTCAGCCAGTTATAACATACCCAACAACTGAACAGTATCAAGTTGGTGTTGAATTTATGGATGAGAAAAAGCTATCATCTGTTTTAAATATAGCAGTAGATATTTTTGATAAACTAGATGTAAAACCATTAATTCAAATTTCAAATATGAGGATACCAAATATTTTAGCAGATATGTTTGATGAGCTAACTCTTGATGATTTTAGATATGTAAATATAGAGAAATTTTTAAATTTAAAAGTGGATTGGTTAGACAAGCTTGTATATTTGCAAAATGAAAGTCAAGTTGATGAGTTACTTGAAATAGCTCCAAGTGAGATAAAAATAGAGCTTGTAAAGATGAAAGAATTATCACAAGAGATAAGTTCAAACAATAGTGTTTTAGCTCCAATGTATTATGCAAAAATGCTTTATTATGATGAACTATTTTTTAGAAGCATACTTGATAATGAAGTATTCGCTAGAGGCGGAAGATATAAAAGTAATGATGTGAGTTCTGTAGGATTTGCAATATATACAGATACAATAATTGAAGAGAAAGTGAAATAAGATGCAAGCAGATTTAATAGTAGGAATCCAATGGGGCGATGAGGGGAAAGGCAAGATAGTTGATAGACTTGCTTGTGAATATGATATGGTTTGTAGAAGCCAAGGTGGACATAATGCTGGTCATACTATCTGGGTAGATGGTGTAAAATTTGCACTTCACTTAATCCCTTCAGGTGTACTAAATCCTCAAGCTATAAATGTGGTTGGTAATGGAGTTGTTCTTTCTCCAGAGTCTATTATAAAAGAGATGGTTCAGTTTGAAGGTTTAGAAGGTCGTCTTTTTATCTCTGATAAAGCTCACTTAAATCTTTACTATCATGCTTTAATAGATCAAGCAAAAGAGAGACTAAAGGGCGATAAGGCCATTGGTACAACAGGTAAAGGGATTGGACCTGCATATGCAGATAAGATTAACCGTACAGGCTTTAGAGTTGGGGAACTTTTAAACCCTGCAAAACTTTGTACTTCTATTATAGAATATTTTGAGCAAAATAGAGCAATTTTTGATATATATGAAATTCCTGCACCTAAAGAGAAAGAACTTCTTAATGAACTAGAGGGTTATAAAGCTAAGCTTGCTCCATTTATTACAGATACTACACAAATGATTTGGAAAGCTTTAGATGACAATAAAAGAATACTTTTAGAGGGCGCGCAAGGTACATTACTAGATATAGATCATGGTACATACCCTTATGTTACTTCTAGTGCAACAGTTAGTGCTGGTGCATGTACAGGATTAGGAATCAATCCAAAAAACATAGGGAAGGTAATTGGAATTGTAAAAGCTTACTGTACTCGTGTTGGTAATGGACCATTCCCAAGTGAAGATTTTGGTGAAGATGGAAAAAGACTTGGTGAACAAGGTCATGAGTTTGGAACAACAACTGGTCGTGCTCGTCGTTGTGGTTGGTTTGATGCAATAGCTACAAGATATGCAAGTAGATTAAACGGTTGTGACGAATTAGCACTTATGAAACTTGATGTTCTTGATGGATTTGATGAAGTTAAAGTTTGTATCGCTTATGAGCTTGATGGCAAAGAGATAGATTATCTTCCATCAAATTTAGATGATGTAAAACCAATCTATAAAACTTTTAAAGGTTGGAATAATTCTGTAGGTATAAGAGAATTTGATAAGCTCCCAGAATCTGCACAAGAATATGTTAAGATTATAGAAGAAATTTCAAAAACAAAGGTTGGAATTATTTCTACTTCACCTGAAAGAGACGATACTATAATACTTTAAAGAGGATACTTATAGCCATGAAAACTCGCTTTAGTTCGTTAGTAAAACTTAAAAAGAGTACTATGCGTAAAAGTGAACAGCTTGTTCAACAAACAAATGCTAATTTAAATAATGCTTCTACAGCATTAGAACTCTCTTATAGTTCTCTTGAAGATGTTAATCCTCCAAGTAGTGGCACCATGAAGGAAATGCTTGCTTCAAGAACTCTTTTAGAGTCACAGCGAGGAGTAATTCAACATAATAAAGAGTGGGTTAATTTTGCAAATAATCAAGTAAATCAAGCAAAAAACCAACTAAAACTTGATATGATTGAATATGAAAAATTTAATTATTTAGAACTTCAAGAGATAAAAAAAGAGATAAAAAAAAGAAAAGTTAAAGAGGCAAAAGATTTAGATGAGATTGCTTTGATGACATATAAAGGCAAAGATATATTATGAAATTATTGATAGTGATTTTTTTTACATTTACATCCTTAATAGCCCTTGAGACAAATGGTAAACTTTTTGAGTGTAGTGAAATATTCAAAGCAAGAAAAGGCGAGCTTTTAATAGAACTAGAAAGAATTGATGAACAAAAACAAGCTCTCAGTGCATTAAAAATTGCTACAGAAGAATTGCTAAAAAAAAGAGAGACAAAACTATCTCAAGAAGAAGAGGTCGTAGATAGAAAAGTTGCAGAGATTTCATCAAAAGAAAAATCAATCAAAAGAATGCTTAATAAAAATAAAAAAATCTTAAAAGATTTAAAAGATATAAAGATGAATAAAATAGCTCAAACATTTGCTAAAATGAAAGCAGCTTCAGCTGCAAATGTACTCTCGCAGATGCAAGCAAGTGAGGCTATCTTAATACTTTCTTCATTAAAGCCAAAAGCAATAGGGAAAATTTTAACAAAAATGGATTCCAAGAAAGCATCAGAGTTAACACTACTTTTAGTTAAGTAACCAACATTTAAATCTGAAGTGCAACTTTCAAGTTAAAAAATCATATCATTTTTTCCTTAAGCTGCTGCTTCTAATCCATAAAAAACTTCATTTGGAGTTCTCCAATTGAGAGATTTTCTTGGTCTAT
>JAKISR010000087.1 GCA_021648465.1 Sulfurimonas sp.
TTTTAACTGTGTTGAAAATTTAGCCATTTTCCTACTCATATTTATACCCTCACTTTAATTGTTTAATTTTACTCTTTTGAGAATTAAACTTTACAAAAAGTTGTTTGATTTTCTTGGGGTAGTATAAAATATACCTCTCATCCTTGGATGCCTTAAAGAAATTAATGATATAAAACTTAGTATATGAGTTAATTGCTCTTCATCTGGATAGGTATTTGATTTAATTATTTTTTTAAAACTTATAGCGATTATACTTTCCATTTTTGCTTGTTCAGTTTCAACAATATATTCTTTTCCTAGAAAAGAAATTTTATTAAAATTTCTAATATGACATATGTCTTTTGGATTAGATTTAAAATATTTCTTTTTTACTTTATCGTAAGCAAATAGTGTTTGTTTTGAAGCACCTGATTTTGTAAAGTTTTTTAAATAAAACTTTGAAATATAATGATGTTTAATTGGATTTGACATTTTTAACAGTATCATTTTTTAGAGTAGGTTGAGTTTGATTACAGCCATTAAGAAACGATAAATTAAATAATGTTAATGCTATGTTTTTCAATTTATTCCTTTGTGTGTACAACGGTCGAAGATAGCCAATAAATTTCCGCTAGGTAATTTATTGGCTACTCTGTTTTGTTATGTGTTTAGTCATATGCCTGTTGTCGATGTTTAAAATCAACTACAGCAATAATTAGTTTTTCATCTTCAATCAAATAAAATAGCCTGTAATTGCCAACTCTATACCTATAATAGCCTTCTAGCTGACCTTTGAGCTTCTTTATATTTGTTCCATAGTGTGGATTTTCTCGTAATTGCGGATAAACAAAATTTTCTATTTTTGTATAAAGTTTTTTATCTATAGTCGTCTTTAATTTTAAAAATGTCTTAGTTTCTGCAATTTGATATTTAGACAACTGTATAATCACCATTTTTTAGATCATCTAAACCATTCATTAGGTTTTTTAGAAGTTCTTTATCATCTATTATTTCTTGCATTTCATCATTGTCTACGAACTGAGAAGATGTTAAGTACTGCATTGTCGCAAACTCAATAAAGTTTGAAAGGTTTCTCTTCTGACCTTCTGCCGCAAGTTTAATCATATTGTAAACTGAATCATCTACTCTCATTGTTACAGTTTTCATTGTGACTCCTTTGAATAATTATATTTACTATTATATTCAATTTTATTCACAATGTCAATATGTTTGGATCACACATAACGGCTGAATATAGCCGATAAATTTCCGCTAGGTAATTTATTGGATACTCTGTTTTGTTATCTCTTTTGTAAAGCAACCTTCAAAGTCATACTCGTCAAAAACTGTTTCTTGTACACTATATGGTGGACCATTGTAATTTCTTGTATCTTTTTGATCTAAAGAAATAGCAATCACAACCCTTGTTCCAATATCAGTACATCGCCATTTTCCAGCATTCGTATAAAATTCTTCACCTATTTTAAAATCTTGATATTTCAAATTTAATCCTTATGATGTAAATAATAAATATTTAGTTCTATGATTGTATAATTAAATAGCATCAAAAAAAGTTCGAACTTTGGAATGATCAGCTTTGTATTTATCCCAATTAATTTTTCCAACAAAAATAGAAACACCATCTGAAAACTCTCTTAACTTATGAAAAATAGTGACCTCAAAGCCATAATTAGTTGTTATCTTCCCACCGATTGTATTCATAATGACACTCTTATACTAATTGTATTTTCAACTCTTTACCCATAATATGAGCGAAAGCTTGAAGTGTTGAGAGTCTAATATCTTGTGCATGATTTTCAATTCGTGATATAGCAGATTTTTGAGTGTGCATAGCTATGGCAACATCTTCTTGCGTTAAGCCGGTCTCTTTTCTAGCAAGTTTTAACATTTCACCAATTTTAAACTCTTGGTATCCATCTTCAAAATTTTCTGAGAACTCCCTATCAACTTCTTTGCGTTTAGCAATATATTTTTTTAAATCACTCATTTTATTCTCCTCTTGTTAGATATTCATCTTTTCTTTTTTGAGCTAATGATATTTCAGATTTTGGAACCTTTTGGTCTTTTTTCTTAAAGCCATTTGTTAAGATAACAAATGTTCCTTGATATTCAAAACCTAGAAGTCTAAAATTGTTTTTACCAATTTGAGCT
Organism: Sulfurimonas sp.; assembly: GCA_021648465.1. Classification (GTDB taxonomy): domain Bacteria; phylum Campylobacterota; class Campylobacteria; order Campylobacterales; family Sulfurimonadaceae; genus Sulfurimonas. The sequence continues at coordinate 2,152 of JAKISR010000087.1, forward strand.
CTTATTTCTATAATATCATCACAATTACTAAGTTTTTTATAGAACTTAGTAGAAACGCTCTCCATGTCTTCAATCAGACTCAAAACCCAAGTCACTTTTTGAGCTTCTTTTGATGACAATGAATCAAGGAAGTCTTCAACAGGACTTTTCCCAGATGATGTTTTATAGAATTTTATTTCTTTCATAATCATATGTTAACATAAATGTGAACTTTTATCAAGTGTGTGATTTTGAGATAACGGCGGGGGCTGAACTCCATTAAGGTACACTTCATAAAACTCGTAGAGTTTTCTGGAGGGTATCTTGATGTGTGTTCCTGCCAATTGTTGTATGTAGCGTAGCGGAATACGACAATTGGTGAGGGACTCGTTTAGAGTTCAGCCCCCGCCGTTGCATGTTTCCGCTCCGCGGGAACATGCAACGGTCGAAGATAGCCAATAAATTTCCGCTAGGTAATTTATTGCATTCCTATGTTTTGTTGTATCTGAACTGTCATTGTGGCTTGTTTTTTTTAAATATTTTCATCATTTCAATTGTATTTCTTTCTAAACTAACTTGGTAAACAATAGTATATTTTTTGTAAGTCATATCTCTAACATCTTTGTCGTTGAAATAAAATGATGGTGGATACATGTATGGATTGTCTAAAATTAATTTTATATTATTTTTGAGTTCTTTGCTGAAATTTTTACTTGCAGAAGGTTTGTCGCTTGCTATATATTTAAGTATCTCTTTTAACTCTTGTGAAAAATCTGGATTATTGATTATTCTCATTTTTGTAGAGTTTTGACAAAGCTATCTATATCATCCCAAAACTCATCATTTTCTATCATTTGAACTTTACCGTTATCAATGTTATTTTTGATTTGATGCAACTCTTTTTGTCTTTCATAAAAGTAAGGGTCATGTTCTAAGTTCTTATCTTTTGTGATAGTTATACTATCACTATGATTATTAACATAACTTATAAAATCATTAACATAATCATCTTGGATTTGTATTGCCATAGTTTGCATAAGATACTCCAATATTTATTTAAGTATATTATATCAAAACTTAAGTGAAACTCAATTATTAATAATATTTTTTTGAAATTCTTCTTTTAATAGAACTCTTCCTAAGTAATCATTTAGCCATGTATATTTTGCTTTAACTTTTCCATTTGGTATTTTAAAACCATTTGCTACTATTTTTTGATACTTTTCAATTACATTTATTTTTTGTTTAATTGAGTTTTCTTTAATTTTATCATCAGGTATCTTAAACATTTTCCCTATCATTGGTGGTATATTTTGCAACATTGCTAAATAATTTACAAAATAATAACCATCACAATCTTTTGAAATAAAATTTAAATCATTATTTTTATGTTTTCGTGTTATTATTTCATGAATTTCATCACTTATTATATTTTTTTCAAAAACAACTCTAGGATATATTGCTACTTCTTTTTCTAGTTTTGAAGCTTCTGCTACACCTTCTCCTAAAATAAAGTTATCTGTAATACATGAATATTTTGATGAGACTGCACCTCTAACTATAAGTCCAAATTTAGACGCCATAAAATGGTGTATGGAAGCAATTATTATAGATAATCTAAAAATCATCATACCTTTAATGATATTTTCATCATTTTTTTTAATCTCATTCATATATTCTACGCTAACCACAAAAGTATCTGAAATCCAACTATATCTAAGTTTAATATCATTCAAATAATCTGCCTGTTCAATTGCAAACTCATTTTGTTTTTCATGTTTAAGATACTCAATAACTTTATTAAAATTATCATAAAATTCTTCTGCCTGATAATCATTAGTTATTTCAGTTTTTATGTAATTTGAAAACCCTAAAATATCTATAAAAGCTGTATATTGCATTTCACTTCCTACTTGTTCTATATGAAAATATTTTTGTATCTCTTTATTTAAATTTTGTATATAACTTTTACATTCATTTTTATCATTTGAAATTAAGTACAAATCTACATATTTATCACTAAATGGCAGTTTTGTATCTTGAATTTCTACTTCAACTTTATTTATCTCGTCTTTATCTTCATTATGAAATATAGTAGATTTATCAACTAGAACATAATATTGAATATTACCCATTGTTTATTTTCCTAATAAGTAGCATATTTTATCTCATTAGTAACATAAAAAGCATATTAACTATAATAACTATTAGTATTGCATATTTTGTTTTATCCTGGAATGTCCCCTATAAACTAGACAGTTACTAACCCAGTAAAAACCTAATTTTCTTAAGACTCTAAATTATACCTTTTTTCAAACTCATTTGGTGAAATTCCATCTAAAAAGCTATGTCTTCTTTT
>JAKISR010000002.1 GCA_021648465.1 Sulfurimonas sp.
GCATTTGAACAGTAGAAAGCAATGCATCAATCCCGCTTAAAGCAGAAGCGCTCATAGGTACACCAATAATTGGCTTAACAGTTTTAGAAGAAAGTACTCCAGCTAAATGAGCAGCCATTCCAGCAGCAGCAATAAATACTTGTGCACCCTTTGCTTCAGCTTCTTGGATATAAGTTGCTGTTCTCTCTGGTGAACGGTGTGCTGATGAGATAATCATTTCATAATTAATACCAAATGCTTCAAGTTTATCTGAACACGATTTCATCACCTCATAATCACTCTTAGAACCCATTACAATCGACACAAATTTCATTAAAATCTCCATATATTTTATTTTTGAAATTATATCTAATTTTTAGAATCAAGTTCAAAATGACAAACCGTATGAATCAGCCGAAATTTACTGGCACTCTTAAAAAAGTATATGGTGGCATATGAATTGGTAAAGTTATTGGGTTTAAATTTCCACTGTGTACTGACTCAAGTATTTTTTTATTTTTGCATAAAAGTTGCTTTAATTTTAAATAAAATTTTCCATCACGCTCATAAATTGAGCCTATTTCATTGTCAATTAATTCTATCTTGCTTTGAAGTGGCGCATGAATTTCAAGTTCATCTCCAGGTAGTATTTTATATTTACATAAAAAATGTGTACCATCAATATCTACTTGAGCGCTAACCTGATGGGTACCTAGTTGCATACTAAAGTCTAAACTTTGCGTATCATTTTTTTCAAATGGGCGGGAGACTAAATAAGCATCTGTATAACCACGATTTTGCAAAGATTCAAGTTCATATTGATATTTTTCATTATCTATCTTGTCTTCATAATAATCGTCTATTACCATTTTGTAAGCTTTTGCTGTTGTTGCAGCATAATAAGCAGTTTTAGTCCTACCTTCAATTTTTACACTATCAACTACACCACTATCAAGAATCTCTTTCATATGTGAAGCAAGATTAAGATCCTTTGCGTTCATTATGTAAGTTCCAACACCCTCATCTTCTTCAAGCCTAAAAAGTGTACCTGTTTCAGGATTTGCAGCATACATTTCATATTCAAATCTACAATCATTTGCACAACTTCCACGATTTGCAACACGACCACTTTGAAGTGTTGAGATTAAACAACGTCCACTATACGCAAAACACATAGAGCCATGAACAAACACTTCAAGTTCCAAATCTGGCAACTCTTTTTTTATAGCTACTAAGTCTTTAAGAGAGATTTCTCGTGCTGTAATAATACGAGTAGCACCCATATCGTAGTAAACTTGTGCATCTAAAACATTCATAACATTTGCTTGGGTTGAGAGATGTAACGGTATGTCAGGGACTAGTTCACTACATAACTTAAGCACACCAGGAGTTGCTACAATAAAAGCATCTGGTTTTAACTTTGCCATTGTAATTATATGTTTTTTAAGAAGATTTATTTGAGAATTAAAAGGAAACCCATTGATGGTTACATAAACTTTTTTACCACGAGCGTGTGCATATTCTATCCCCTCGCCAAACTCTTCAATTGAAAATTCTTTGCCAGAACGGATACGAAGTGAAAAATGGGAAACTCCACCATAAACAGCATCCGCACCAAAACTAAATGCAATTTTTAATTTCTCAAGCGTACCCGCAGGAGAGAGTAGTTCTACTTTTTGCAATTAACTTCCAAATTGTTCTAAGAGTGCTTCAATATCATCAGTTGAAGCTATATCATTATGCTTATCTCCAACAATATGTTGAGCAGATGATACACGCTTATCATCATCTATTTTACCCTCAAAAAGTGTGTTCATATATTTTGAAAGTGCTCTCATTACATTTATAACACGCTCTATCTTTTGACGATGGATATCTTGATATTGCATAATATCCATAACGCTCATGATAGAATCACCACTATTTTGTAAAATCTCAAGTGTACTATTTGCGCTATCTAAGGCTTCTTTATTTTGCTCTAAAGAAGCTTTAAAAGCTTCAACATCGGGAAATTTTGTAGAGAGCTTTTTAAAGAGTTCAATATTTGCACTAAATACATCTATAGATTTTTGTACATTTTGCTCTTTTTCCATTAAATCATTACTTATTTTTTCTATAATATCAAATATTTCACTAGCTTTTTCTTCACTCTCTTTTGTTACATCATCAAGCTGGTGAACCATTTTATTTTCTTCAGTAGCGGGGAGTGGCCAATGATGAGATGTATCATCACTATAACCTTTAGGAGAACTATCATCAGCTATTTCTTCAATTTCCTCAATCTCATCTTTAGCAGTTTCATCTATATCGATATCTTCAATATCTCCGCTCATCAATGCATCTAATTCTTCTTGAGTCATAAAATTTCCCTAGCATAATTTAATTATTAACACTATAATAGCATAAATAAAATAAAAGTCACTAAAATGAAAGTAGATTTACATAATCATACAACTCTTTGTAATCACGCTACGGGAACCATTGATAAATATATCCAAAAAGCTATAAAAAATGGTGTGAAATATTACGGTTTTTCAGATCACGCACCTATGGATTTTGAGCCTCAATATCGTATGAATTTTGAGCAAATGAAAGAGTATGAAGATGATATCAAACAAGCAAAAAAAAGATATAAAAATGAGTGTGAAATCTTACTTGGATATGAAGTAGATTATCTTAAGGGACATATTGATGAGCGTGTTTTAAACGCTGATGTAGATTATCTAATTGGTTCAGTTCACTTTATAGATAAATGGGGTTTTGATAATCCTGAATTTATTGGAAAATATGCTTACAAAGATATAGATGAGATTTGGCAAGAATATTTTGATACTATTGAAGAGATGGCATCAACAAAACTTTTTGATATCGTTGGACACATAGATTTAATAAAAATTTTTAAATTTATGCCAAAAAAAGATATCTCTTTGCTCGCCGCTAAAGCATTAAAAGCTATTAAAAAAGCTGGTATGGTGATGGAGCTAAATAGTGCAGGATTTAGAAAACCAATAGGTGAGGCTTATCCCTCTTTAGATATTTTAAAAGAAGCATATAAACTAGGAATTGAGATAACATTTGGATCAGATGCACATGCTCTAGAACAAGTTTGTCAAAATTATGACAAAATACTAAATATGGCAAAAAATGTTGGTTATACTAAATGTGTTATATTTAAAAAAAGAAAAAAGGTTTTTATAGATATTTAAGATAATATTGCAAATTACTCAATAATATAATATCCCGTTTATCTTTTATGTGTATAATTCTTCATTAAGTAATTAAATATCACAAAGGAAAAATAATGGGAAAATATATTGAATTAACTAGTTCTGATTTTGAAGCTACACTTTCTGAGGGTGTATCTCTGGTGGATTTTTGGGCTCCATGGTGTGGGCCTTGTCGTATGATTGCTCCAGTAATCGAAGAATTAGCTGAAGATTTTGATGGAAAAGCAAAAATTTGTAAAGTAAACACTGATGAAGAACAAGATATTGCTGTGAAATTTGGTATTCGTTCAATTCCAACTATTATGTTTTTTAAAGACGGTGAAATGGTTGATCAAGTAGTTGGAGCTCAATCTAAAGCTGCTTTAACAGAAAAAATCGACGCTCTTTTAGCGTAATTTAAACAAAGAGATTTAGTGCAAAAGAGAAAAAGGGGCAAAAGCCTCTTATCCCTTTCCACACTTTTTGCTTCTTTTTTTGGTACAGCATTAATTGCCATAGCATTTGCTTACTTCAATTACAAATTTTCCGAGTATCAGTTTATTGACTTTAAAAAATGGGTTTTTTATGAGAAAAGTGATGTTTTTATACCTAAAGAAGATAAATATATTGTAGTATTTTACAGTTCTCGTGAAAAAAACACTCAAAAACTTTTAGCAAAAATTGACTTAAATATCCCAATTATTGCAATAGATTACTATAATACTGTAATTGCTAACTCAAAAACGACAACCTTTTTAAGAAGTGGAACAAAAAATTCACTAAACTTTATTCAAAGATTTAATATATACGAATCTCCATCTATATTTTTTATAAAAAAATCTAAAGATACTCTTTATAAACAAGATAGTATGATACGCAAACTAGATAATTTAGATGAATTATCTAAGAATATAAAGTTATTATAATTCTAGCTTTAGTGACCACAGCGGTCCAAGCGCAATAAAGGAACTTGTTTCTTTATGGGAATAAAAATATAATGATACGCAAACTAGATAATTTAGATGAATTATCTAAGAATATAAAGTTATTATAATTGAACTCTCTGAACAATTGCCAGTAGATTCCAAGTCAAGCTTGGAATGACGGAGCTAGCGTCACCCTAAACTTGCTTTAGGGTCTAGTTCATATTTAATCAGAGAGTTCAATTCTAGCTCTAATGAGCTTAGCTTTAGTGAGTACAGCGGTCCAAGCGCAATAAAGGAACTTGTTTCTTTATGGGAATAAAACATTAAGGATATAAAATGGCAATTTTAGACTGTGCAATTATTGGTGGTGGTCCTGCTGGACTTACAGCTGGACTCTACACTACCCGTGGTGGATTAGAGAATGTAATTATGTTTGAAAAAGGTATGCCTGGTGGGCAAATAATGAACTCATCAGAGATAGAAAATTACCCTGGAGTTACTGGAGAAATTAGTGGAATGGATCTTATGACTCCCTGGCCAGCACAGTGTCAAAAATTTGGTCTTATTCATGAGATGGTAAATATTCTCCGCATTAGTAAAACAGATGATTTATTTACAATACACAAAGAAGATGGTTCTACTGTTGATGCTCATAGTGTTATCATAGGTACTGGTTCATCTCCTCGTCGTGCTGGTTTTGCTGGTGAAGATGAATTTTTTGGTCGCGGTGTAAGCACATGTGCTACTTGTGATGGATTTTTCTATAAAGGTAAAGAAGTTGCGGTAATTGGTGGTGGCGATACTGCCCTAGAAGAAGCGTTACATCTTGCAAAAATATGCTCAAAAGTTTATATTATTCATAGGCGTGACACTTTTCGTTCAGCTCCAAATACCATTGAGCGTATCAAAAAAACTGAAAATATTGAGCTTATTTTAAATAGTGTTCCCGATGAAGTATATGGCGATAATATGGGGGTCACTGGTATAAAAGTTAAAGATAACAATGGGGATATTCGCGATATTAAAGTGCCTGGTGTTTTTACTTTTGTTGGAAATGATGTAAACAATCAAGTGCTTCTTCAGGAAGACGGCTCTTTTCTTTGTGATATGAATGAGGCTGGACAAGTTATAGTAGATATAAGTATGAAAACTTCAGTTGCTGGATTATATGCAACTGGAGATATGCGTATAGAAGCGCCTAAACAAGTAGTAAGTGCTGCTGGAGATGGAGCTGTTGCTGCACTTAGAGTTATTAGTTATGTTGATGAGTTATTAAATTAAAGGAAAATATTTATGGTAAGAGTTGGTGTATTTGGTGCAAATGGAAGAGTTGGTAAACTTATAATTGATGACTTATTAGATACAAAAGATATAAGCCTGAGTTCAGTATTTGTTAGAAACAAACTTAACTTCTCAATTGACCCCTCTATATTGGTTACTACTGATTTAAAAACTTTTCTCAATGGATGCGATATAGTTATAGACTTTTCACTTCCTGAGGCTTGTGAAGCACTTTTAGAAGCAGTTATGCTCACTCCTAAACCATTAGTTATTGGTACTACTGGTCTTAGTTTACATCAACTAAATTTGCTTAAACAAGCAAGTGAAAAAATGCCTGTGCTTTATGCTACAAACATGTCTTTAGGTGTAGCACTCTTAAATAACTTAGTATATCAAGCTGCTGCTACATTAGATGGTTTTGATATTGAGATAGTAGAGATGCACCATAAGCATAAAAAAGATGCTCCAAGTGGAACTGCCCTTACTCTTGGCGAATCTGCTGCAAAAGCAAGAGGGTTAGACTTAAACAAAGTAAGAATTAGTGGTCGCGATGGAAATATTGGGGAGAGAACTGAAGATGAAATCTCTGTAATGGCTCTGCGAGGTGGAGATATAGTTGGTCGCCATACTGTTGGATTTTATAATGATGGTGAATTTATAGAACTTAACCATACTGCAACTAGCAGAAACACATTTTCTAAAGGCGCAATTCGTGCAGCTTCATGGCTTAGAAATAAAAAAGCTGGTCTGTATTCAATTAGTGACTGCTTAGAGCTCTAAAATCCCTTACTGAGACATACTCTTAGCACTGCGAGCTAACTCTGCCCAAGCAGATGCTGGGTCTAATTTTATAACTTCGTCATAAGCTTTTATTGCATCGCTATCACGCCATAATTTTGTATATACACTTCCAAGTAAATATTGTTGTCTTGCTTTATCTTTTGTCTTTAGTTCTACGCTGTTTAAAGATTCTATTACATCGAGTGCTTTATTAAAGTCTTTTATATCAATATATGCTCCATATAGTGTAAACTCAACATAAGGACTTTGAGCATAAGAGTTTGATTTTTCTTGAATTTCCATAACATATTTGGCATATTTAATTATTATTGTATTGTCTTTTTTGGAACTTCCTACACCCATTACAGCAATATAACGCTCTATGTCATTATAAACAATTCCAAAAACTTTTTGTAATTTTACTATTGCACTTAACATATTATCATCTTGCTCTAGTCTTTGATATGTATCAAACATATATCTATGCACATCTAAATATTTTGAATTTTCTTCATCTTGTATAAGTGCTATCAACTCTTTAGAGGCATCTACAACATCACTGTAATTACCAGTAGCAAAATCTATTTTTATATATCTATACAACCATTTTTTTTTAAAGTCGAGATTATTACTTTTTATATTTTTACTAGCTGTACGCTTAGCTAGCACATAATCTGCACCTTTCATAGCACAATGATATATACCATCATCCCATTCATCTGATAATATTACATTGTATTTATCAGATATTGCTAAAACATCATTACACTTTTGATTTTGTAATGATTGTTTCATAAAACCAACAGCACTATTATAAATTATATCTTGTACATTTTGATATTTTGTATCATCAATTGATAAAAGTTCATCTTCAAAATTTAATACATCACGAAACATCTTGTTTTTTTCTAATAATTTAGCTTTTTCATATATTGCTTTTTCACCAATTGTGTCATCTCCATAGATATCAATCAACTCATTAAATTGGGTAATTTTTACACTTAAATTATCATCATTTGTTTCAAAAAATAGAGAATCTTTAGCTATAACTACTTCATCTTCATATGCACCATATTCAAACTTTTCTAAATACTCATTTAAAGCTTTTAGAGCATCTGTTTTAGCATCTGTTTTTGACAACCAAACACCTTTATCTCTTAGTAGTTTTTCTACATCATCATGATCTTTTTCTATATTATTTATCAATGACATAGCTATTGCAGCTGCACTATTATACTCTTGTACTTCTGCAAACTGATACATAGTTTCTTTTGCCAATTCATACTCTTTAATAAAATAAGATGGTTTCACTTTAACAATTTTTTTGATATACTCAGCAGCTTTTAATTTATCTCCAAAATTAATATAATATGTAGCTAATTTAAATGCAGCAGTAGTAGCTACATCTATATTTTGCGTCTCTTTTAGAGCTTTTTTGTAGTATTTAACTGCCTGGGTTAATGAACCTGATTCTGATTGCATATCACCCATATATATCAACCCCCATTTTGCATAAACAGAATCTGAATGTTCATTTATTAATCTATCAAAAAAGTAATTTGCTGACGTGCTTTGAGCAAGTTTATAGTGCGCTTTTGCAGTTAGTGATAACACTTCAGCAATATTGTCGTTTGAAGAGTATTCTCTTAAAAATATTTTTGATAAATCAATAATCTCATCATACATCTCTAGCTTATTAGATGCTAAAATTTTATAGTGTGAAAATTCAGCTTTAAATAGCGTATCTGGATATTTATCCAATATATTGTCTATTTTTTCTAAGCATTGATTATATTTTTGTTTTTTATATAATTTTTTTACTTTAATAAATTCTTTAACATCTTGAACCTCTTTAATATATACCGGGTTACCTTTAATGTCTAATCCTCCAACAAAAGGGATCATGGTTTTGTCTAAAGTAAAGGGAAAATTTATGGTGTTGTGATTATATTTTTGTTTTTTAATATGTGGTAGTTCTTTATCGTAGCCAATTACCATCCAATGTTTAGATAGTTTTACATTTGCGTTGTATGTTGTATCATCTTGCGTTAAATTATATATAACAGGGATAAGTTTTATATTTTTAAATGGCTTAATTATTAAGAAAAAAGTTTCTTTTTTAATCTCTGTTTTAATCTCAAAAAAATCATTTTGAATTTTTTGAATTTTTTTAGTTGGTTTTGTTGAAAAAGCACATACTATACCTATAGTTTTATCAAAATCATCTGTCTGTTTTTGACATAAAAATTTATTTTTTTCTTTAATATGAAGAGTTGAATAGTTTTGGAAATTTTCTTTTGCACCACTAAGAGAGATCTCTAAAGCAAAAGAGTTTACTAAAAATAAAAAAAAGATTAAAAGAAATTTTATCATAAATTGGGTCCTATCAAGAGTATTTCCTACAGGTATTTACCCCTGTCACTATAATGAATTTTTACCCATTATAGTGATTAAATAGTTAATATCCACTCTTGTAAACAAATGCTGTTACAAATTCTAATATTGGATTTACTGCAAGAAAAGCAAAAATAGTACCTATCGTTGCAACACCAATAATTGTTTTTAAAGAAAGTGTGATATTGCTACTAATATTAACACTTTGTTCATGAGCTACACTTGGTTCTTTCATAAACATATATACTATTAGTTTTAAGTAATAATAACCAGCTATTGCGGAGTTTAAAGCCATAATAAGAGCTAAAATTGTATATCCGCCTGTTATAGCAGAAGATATCATATACATTTTACCCCAAAATAGCGCAAATGGAGGAAGACCAGCTAAGCTTAACATAAACAGCGCCATAATAGATGCGGCAACTGGTGATGTTTTTACTAATCCAGAAAATTTTTCATAATTTTGATCTGAACTTTGTCCTGCTGGAAGGTATTTTTGTCGACTTATCCAAAGCATAGCAAACGCACCTAAATTAGTAAAGCTAAATAAAATCCAATATAAAAATAATGCACTATTTGCTTGTGTAGTACTTATTAGTATCGCTGCCATAACAAAACCTGCATGCGAGATGGAACTATACGCAAGCATTCTTTTAACATCTGTTTGAACCAATGCCCAAATGTTTGCCATAGTCATAGTTATAACTACAGTTATATATAAAACTATCTCTACCCAAACTATATTGCTATGAATTAAAAACTCAAATAGTCTCATCGAAACAACAAATGCAGCTATTTTTGGAACAATTGATAGATAACCTGCCATTGGTGCGGATGAGCCTTCATAGACATCTGGTGCCCATGTATGAAAAGGTATAAGCGAGAGTTTAAAACCAAAAGATGCCAACATAAATACAACCGCAACTAATACAAAACCGATATTTGAATAATTATCAGCTTCTAAAACTTTAGCTATTTGATTAATCTCGATAGAGCCTGTTAGAGCATAAAATATCATTGAACCAAAACTAAAGAAACCAGCAGCTAAAGCACCCATCGTAAAGTACTTAACAGCAGCCTCAAACGATCTGTTACGATTGTGCATAGCTATTAAAGTGTAAAGAGCTAAAGATGCCGTTTCTAGTCCTACAAAAATAAGTATTAAATTATCTGTTGCAACCATAAACTGGAATCCACCAATCATAAATAAAAATAGTGCAAAGTACTCAGGATATGAAGATTCATGAAAACGCTTATTAGTTAATACTAATGGTATAAAAAATATAGATGCACCAACAATAATAAACTGTGAAATGATAGCTAAGCCATCAATAAGCATAACATCAAATACGCCCATCATAGTACCACTCTGAGAAAATAACCCAGCCGCATTTAATAGTGCACCAAAATCCATAAATAAGAAAAGCAAGCTTAACATTACATATAAACTTTTATCGAGTCCACCTTTGAACATATCTATAATTAGTATAAACAAAGCTCCAATAATCGGAATGACCATTGGTGCTAAAGTTATTAAATTTAATGATTCAATTGAAATATCTACTGGATTCATATTAGTTTACCTCCTGCGTGGGAGTCTTAATTATTTCGACTCCTTTACTTAAGTTAGGAATTCTTTTTTTTGCTTCTTCGGAAATAGCTTTGTCATGCATCAGTTGAACTAACGGTTCAACAGAGTTATTAATTGGTTCTAACACTGGTTTTGGATATATTCCTAGCCAAAGAGTTATAACAACTAATGGTAATAAAGCAACTAGTTCTCGTTTATTTAGATCTGGAAGATTTTTATTTTCTTTTTTTGTAACTTCACCAAAAAACATCTTTTTGTATGCTGTTAACATATATATAGCTCCAACAATAATAGCAGTACCTGCTAAAATTGTTAGTATGTGTGATTGTTTATAAAAACCAAGTAAACTTAAGAACTCACCAACAAAATTAATGGTTAAAGGCATACCAACAGAAGCCATAAGCATTAATCCAAAAACCGTTGCATATATAGGCATAACTGAGGCTAATCCACCAAATTCACTCATTAACTTAGTTTTTCGTCTATCATAAATAACACCAACTAAGAAGAATAGTGCTCCTGAAACTACACCGTGAGCTATCATCAAGAAAACAGAACCTGTAATACCTTCAACATTTAATGCAAAAGTACCAAGAATAATAACACCCATATGTGATACAGATGAATATGCTACAACTTGTTTAATGTCTTTTTGCCCATAAGCTACCATTGCAGTGTAGATAATCATGATAATTGCAAGAATTGCAATTGGAAACATAAAAAATACTGACGCATCTGGAAATAGCGGTAAAGAAAAACGGATAAATGCATATGTACCCATTTTAAGCAAAATTGCCGCTAGTATTACAGAACCAATTGTTGGTGCTTGACCGTGAGCATATGGTAGCCATGTATGAAATGGAAACATTGGTACTTTAATAGCAAATCCAATAAAAAATGCTACAAATAACCAAAGCTGGAATGTTTCAGGAAGAATCAATCTATACCAATCTAATATTGCAAAACTCCATACACCAGTTGCTTGATAGTAAAAATATGCCATAAACAATATACCAACAAGCATCACTAATGAACCTGCAAATGTATATAAAAAGAATTTAACCGATGCGTATATTCGAAGTGGCCCACCCCATGCACCAATAATATATAGCATTGGTACAAGTGAAAGTTCCCAAAATATGTAAAACACAATAGCATCTAAAGCAACAAATACACCAACCATTGTCATTTGTAAAAACAATAGTGTAATAATCATGTTTTTAATATCTTTCATTTCACCAAGTGAAGCTATACCAATCATTGTAAAAAATGATGCTAATATAACAATAAACAAAGATATTCCATCAACACCTAGTATATAATTAATTCCAAATGACGACACTAAAGGAAGATGTTCCATAAATTGCATGCCAGATACAGTTGAATCAAAACAAAACCAAAGCCATAATGACAATGCAAATTCGATTATAGCAATAAAAATACCATAGGCACGAATACTATCTTTATGTACTGCAAATCCAAGTACCGCTGCTACTGCTGGAAAGAAAATTAAAATTGATAAGATATGATCTACCATTTACTAAACTCCTAGACCTGATAAGATTGTACCAATCTCAACAGAATGTCTTGCCGCAAGTCCAAAAACTACAGCTAATGATAACAATATAACTAAACCAGCTACCATCCATTTAAGCATAGTAGATAAGTTTCCACTTTGCATCCCTCTTGTTTTTTCTCCTGTTGCATAGATAGCTTTTGCTATACCATCAACAGAAGCATCAACAATCTTCATATCAATTTTTTCCCAAAATATAATAGACAATTTTCTGTATGGTTTAGTTAAGTACTCTTCATAAAAATGAGGAATATAATATTGATTAATTAAAAGTTTATATTTAAAGCTGTTTTCCATAGCAGATGTACCATCTGGCACCTTAATACTTTTACACATATATTTTTTATATGCAAAGAAAATTGCAATAAGCACAAAAATTTGAGTACCAATAGTTATAATCCAATATGTAGTAACAGATTCAATATGATACTCTGTAGCTGGTAATAATTGTGTTACCATCTCAAAGAATCCACCTTTAAATAAGAAACCAGATATAACTGCTAATATAAGCAATGGACTCATTGCCCATAGCATAAACTTATATGCTTCATGTGGGTGATGACCAAGTGAAGTGTGTCTATCTTCACCATGGAAAATAAGTGCAATAATTCTAAATGAATAAAATGCAGTTAAACCAGCAGTTAAAAGTAGTACGCCATAGATTATAAAGTGTTGATCAATAAACGCAACCTCTAAAATTAAATCTTTTGAGAAAAAACCAGCAAGTGGAAATATGCCAGCAAGAGCAACTGATGCTACTGTCATTAGTATCATAGTGCCTTTCATACTTTTACCAAGTCCACCCATTTTAAACGGATCGAGTTCATCTTTCATAGCATGCATAACATTACCAGCACCTAGGAATAGTAATGCTTTAAAGAATGCATGTGCCATAAGATGGAACAATGCAACCCAGTAAGCACCAAGCCCAACAGCGGCAAACATATACCCTAATTGTGAAAGTGTAGAGTAAGCAATAACTCTTTTAATATCACGATTTACTAATGCCATAGTTGCTGCAAAAATTGCAACAAATGCACCAAGTGAAGCTATAAACAATCCAACGTGTGGAATTAAAGCGTATAATTCATTTGAGCGAACAACAAGATAAACACCAGCTGTTACCATAGTTGCAGCGTGAATTAGTGCAGAAACTGGAGTTGGTCCCTCCATCGCATCGGCAAGCCAAGTATGTAGAGGAAATTGAGCTGATTTACCCATAGCACCTATAAACAAGAATATACCCATCCAAGTTAATATTTCAGGATCTAAATCTGGCATTGCGGCAAAAGCTTCGGCGTATTGCAAAGTACCAGTATGCCAATAAATAAGAAAGATTCCAATTAACATCCCAAGGTCAGCAATACGGTTCATAATAAACGCTTCGTTGGCTGCCCATGTAGCACTCTCTTTGTGATACCAAAAACCAATAAGTAACCATGAACAAAGACCAACACCTTCCCAACCAATGAAAAGACCAGCAAAATTATCACTCATAACAAGAATCATCATTGAGAAAACAAAAGCTGAAAGGTAAGAGAAAAATCTGTTAAAACCTTTATCATGATCCATGTAGCCTATAGCATATACATGTACAACTGTTGAAACAAGAGTAACAACCATCATCATAGTTACACTTATTTGATCAACTACAAATCCAAAAGGTATATATAGATCTCCCGTAGCCATCCAAGTCATCATCTCAACATGTACGATTGAGCCTGTTTTTAAAACATATACTAAAAGGATACTACTCGCTACAAATGATACAAAAATTAAGAAACTTGGAATAATTCCAGCAAATAGTGTCTTTTTTGAAGCTCCAAAAAGTGCTGCAAATAAAGAACCAACTAAAGGTGCGAATAACGCTATATATAAATATTTTTCCATAACTTTATCCTTTCATCGTTGACATAGAGTCTAAGTCAATATTATTATGTCGTTTGTGCCATAAAATTAATAAACCGAGCCCTACTGCTACTTCTGATGCAGCGATTGCAATTACAAAAAATGCAAACATCTGACCTGTTAAATCACCGTAAAAATGTGAAATTGCAACAAACGCAACATTCACAGAGTTAAGTAATATCTCAGTAGCAAAAAATAACATTAGAAGATTTTTTCTTCTCATTATACCAACTAAGCCTATTGCAAAAAGGATTGTTGATAAAACAAGATAGTGATTTAATCCAATTTCCATCATTTGTTATCCTTTTCATTAATTTCTTCTTCACTTTGCAAAGTTAAAGACTCATCCATTTTCTTACCAGCTAACACAATACCAGATATCATAGCTACTAAAAGCATTACAGCAGCTACTTCAAATGGAACTAAATACTTAGTAAATAAGACCATACCTATCTCTTGTGTATTACCGCCATCTCCTACTGGATAAATTGCGGTAATATTCTCGCTTATGATTGGAGCCATAAATATTAATACAACCAACACAGCTGCAATAGTTGATAAACCAACTACTACATACTTATTGCCTTGTTTCTCTTTTACATCCCTGGTTGTGTCAAAAAACATCATACCAAAAGCATAAAGAGCCATTACTGCACCAGAATAAACTACTATCTGAACTGCGCCTAAAAAATCAGCACCTAATATAAAGAAAAACGCTGATATAAAAATCATTCCTGCTGCTAACGCTGTTAAAGCGTATAACGCTTGTGATGTAGTTACTGTAATGTAAAACATCGCAATTGTTAAAAAAGCAAACAAATAAAAAGCAATCGCTTCAAACATACCTATACTCCTTAATATGCTAGAGGTGTTTTTTTAACACGCTCATCTTCATGTGGTGTGATAGCACCAAAACCTTCAAATTCCAACTGTTTTTCAGCTTTCATCTTGTCTAGGGGTGTCAACATATCTTCATACATTGTAAAGTGTTCTCTTTGATCAGATGCATTCTCATATTCACCACCATGAGTAATTGCAAGCTCTGGACAAACTTCAGCACAATATCCACAAAAAATACAACGCCCAAGGTTAATGCTATACTCAGAAACCTCTTTACGAGAATTTTCATCTATCTTAGTATCTATTCGGATACAGTTTGATATACAGATTTTTTCACAAAGACCACAACCAATACATCGCTCAGCATCAGATTCCCATAATCTTTTCATCTCATGTATCGCACGGTATCTTGGACCTATTGGCATTTTTTCTTCTGGATATTTAACTGTGTGAGTATCAAATTTAAACATCTCGCGTAAAACTACCCATAAACCTATAAGTAACTCTAATTTAAAAGTTCTCTCTACAACTCGTTTGAATTTACCCCATCCTGTTGTAGGATAGTCAGCTATATCTACTTCAAAGTAATCACTAGATATATTTCTATTATTAAATTGTTCATTTTTCATAACTATCCCTCCATCATCACTACGCCAGTGATTATTATATTTATAATCGCTATTGGCATTAGAACTTTCCAACATAACCACATAAGTTGGTCTGGTCTTACATCTGGCCATGCTGCTCTTGCCCATAAGAAACAAAAGAAGAAAAATGCCACTTTACCTAAAAATAAAAATGCGCCTATTGCACTACCATCTCCAAAACCACCTAAGAAAAGTAATGGAATTACAAAAGAGATAAAGAACATATTTGCATACTCACCAATGAAGAAAAGTCCCCATCTCATACCAGAGTACTCAGTACCAAAACCATCAATAATCTCGTGATCATTTGCAACAAGGTGGAATGGTGTACGACCAGTCTCTGCAAATGCAGCTATCCAAAACAGTAAAAACGCTACTGGTTGAGAAAATATTATCCAACCATTTTCTATTTGATAATTATTAAAGTCTATTAATGATAAAGAACCAACTAACATAATTGGAGCGAGTATTGATAGCCCTGTCACAACTTCATAAGAGATAAATACAGCAGCACTTCTTGCAGCTGAAAGTAATGAAAATTTATTTGCTGAAGCCATACCACCAAGAAGTGGACCATAAAGTCCAATGCCCATAACACCCAATATATATAAAATACCTATATTTATATCTGCTACAATTGGATTAACTTGATATCCAAATAAAGTAAAAGATGGTAAAAATGGAATTGCAGCAGCTGCCATAAATGCAGTAGATACTGTAATAATAGGTGCTATTTTAAATATAGGACTAACTACATTAGTTGGGATAATATCTTCTTTTGTAAAAAGTTTTATCGCATCAGCTCCAAACTGTAACATTCCATAAGGACCAACATTCATTGGTCCAAGTCTTCTTTGCATAAATGCAAGAACTTTTCTTTCAAAATATGTACCAATACCAGCAAGAGCTGAAAATACAAGTAAAATTACAACTATTTTAATAACAGTTTCAATTAAATATGCTGTTTCCATATATTATACCTTTTGTATCGAAGCTATGTTAAAGCGATAACCGCTAAACAAAGCCTCTGAATTTAGATTTGAATCAAAAGTTGGCAATATAAAAATATCACCACTGATTTTATTATCACTCACAATATTAGTTACTAATTCACCATTGTTAGTTTTAACTTTAACACTATCACCCTCGTTGAAATCACTACTATTTAAATAATCTTCACTCACATATACACCACTTACTTCATCTAAGTTTATAGTTTTGTTTGTAAAATCATTAAATTGTCTAACAGGATTTGCTAAATAAACTATAACGCCCTCTAGTTTATCTTCATTTACCTTTTGAACACTCTCATCAACAGAAATTTTTGCACTTATGTTCTCAAGAAGGTAACCACGCTTTTGTGTGCCATCATTATCATAATGGTTTGGTAAATCGTCAAAATTTATTGCTTTAAATCCATTTGCAACTGGAAGGCAAGCTGTGTAATCAACTGTAAGTGATTTATCTAATCCTAAAGCATTTGCAATATCATTTAAAGTATATCCATTATAAGATAGCGCAGCATTTGTTGGATTTACTCTTTTATTTATTGATGTTAAAGTACCCTCTTGCTGATTAATTGCAGGCATATCTAAGTCACCCTCACCTAATGCGGATAAAGTAAAATCACCCTTAATGTTATAGCCAACTACAAATGAACCAACTTCATCATCTAACTCACATATTAAACTTACACCTAATGTATTTGTTAGTGATGGAATCATCGTAATTTCAAATTCTGAATATTTTTCAATCAAAGCTAAAAGGCGCGCACAGTTTTTAGAGTTTGGATGATTATATAAATCAGCTCCAGCAATTAAAGCAAAAGTATCTTTTTTCTTAAGGTTTTTCTCTAATGTTTCCATAAATGAATCATCCACACCAAGAATTTCTAATAAACGGTTATCATCTACTTGTACCTCTTTTGATACTTTTTTAGGGACCATCTTAGATTTTTCTACTTCAACCTCTTCTTCTTCACCTGTCTCTTCATTAACTTTCATCTCTTTAACCATCTCCACTACTTTTTCTTTAATGGTTTCAGTTACAGTTATAGTTTTTTGTGAATGAAAAGATGCTAAATAATCAACTATATCTGATGGAAGTTTTTCTTTATCTCCAAATAAATCAAGAATTAGATAAAGAGCAGTCTCTTCTTGAAGAGGAGCGTGAACAACTGTCATACTACTTTTTCCAAGACCTTCAATAATAGGGTCTTTTACAGGGTGGAAGTAAAGTCCAGCGCCTTTGTTTACAGTCATAGAGTTATTTAATGCATATCTTGCATTTGGATTATCACTTTTTAGTGCAGAACCAATTGAGATAACAAAGTTAGAGTTATGTGTAGCTTTTAAATCATTGCCATAAAGTTTAGTCCCACTAATCTCACTATAATCATTCAAAAAAGTTTGAAAAGACTTAGCTTCAGCATTTACAAGTTTAACACCAAGCTTTTGTTTTAAAGATTGTAATATATAAGCTTCTTCATTTGTTATGGTTGATGTAAATTTAATAGTATCAGCTTTTTTGAATGCTTCAATAGCATTATTAAATGCTACTTCATCCTTAGACTCAACTCTATTTTCATAATCAAATCCATATCTACCAGCACCACAAAGTGATACATAGTTCCACTCATTCATAACGCGATATATTTTTTCCTCAGTATTTTCAATGCTTGTATGTTTAACATCATAGTATATTTGGCACCCTGCAGAACAATGACCACAAGTTGCAGGAATTTGTTTTAACTCCCAAGCATTTGTTTTATACATAAATTGAGTATCAACAAGTGCTCCAACTGGACAAACAGCAGCACACTCGCCGCAACCAGTACAATCAAGCATCTCTTCGCCACTTGTTAAACCAATTAGTGATTTATTAAGTTTATTCCACATTGCATAAGCATCTTTAGGCATATTCTCTTTATATTCAGCTTCGAGCGGATCAGCATCACGAGGTACAGTTTTAAGAGAGTTGTCACCAATCATATCTTTACATGCAGTTGAACATCTCTCACAAACTATACAAAGACCTGGATCATAATGTAGATGACCCCAATCTATTGCATCTCTTTGAACATCTTTGACTGCATAACTTTGTGAATCTACACCTAACTCTAAAGTATAATTTTGAAGTTCACACTCACCTGATTGATCACATACACCACACTGAAGAGGATGATTTACATCATACACTTCCATAATTGCGCGACGCTCTGTTTCAATATTTGGGGTTGATACTGTGATATTCATACCATCTTTACTTTTAGCATTACAAGCATACACTTGTTTACCATCAGCTTCAACTAAACATATTCTACACGCAAGAGTTGGACTACATCTTGTTAAATAACAAATTGCAGGTATAAATATATTATTTGCACGAGCAGCATTTAATATAAATTCGCCTTCAGTAGTTTGATACTCTTGATTATCAATTGTAATTGTAATATTGTTACTCATTTATAACCTCTAATTCGACTTGATTGTATCGATAGTTTGAAGATTTTGAATCCATATTGTAAGTTGGGTTATATGCAACCGTACCTTTCATATGTCTATCCACCCTAAAGTGTCTAATAAATTCAACTCCATCTACACTAAATTTTACATTGTCTCCTGATTTGATTTTCGATGCTATTGCAAATTGTTCAGAACCTACTAAGTCCATCTTTTGTTTAAGCTGTTTAGTGTCTGAAGTAAAAATACTAAATTGTCTTAGTGGGTTTCTTGAATAAACAATACTTCCGTTAAACTCATCTAACTCTTCTACTTCATCTAGTTTTAAATTTTCTTGATTTTGCATTGCATCTATCTTGTATCCACGATATGCATTCCCAACATTATCAAAATAATTATCAAGGTCGTCAAACTCTATTGTCTTAAAACCTAACCTAGATGTATAATCAACGATATTTTTACTTTTAACTCCAAGTGCATTTGCAATATCATTTAATTCATATCCATTATGTGCAACACCTGCATTTAAAACAACTAAATTTTTATCTATGTTTACAAAAGTTCCCTCTTGTTGATTTAAAGCTGGCATATCTAAATCGCCACTACCTTTAGCGCTTAATGTAAAATCTGCACTCACATTGTAACCTACACTTAAGCCCGATTTTGCTTCATCTAAATCACAAATTAAACTTACACCTAAAGTATTTGTAAAAGGGGGAACTACCATAACTTTAAATAAAGCATTTTTTTGTAAATAACCAGCAATTGCCGCTATATTGTTTGCTCTTGGATGGTTAATTACATCTTCACCAATAATTAGCACGGGATTTTGTTTTCTTATATAGTTTTGTTTTAAGAGAGATAATTCTTCTTGCGAAATATTACTCTCACCGCTTAAATATCCAAAGTCTAATGAATCAAAAAATTCTTTTTGGCTTGATTTATCTTTAATAAAAGTATCAGCTATCATTGCCAATGCTGCTTCTTCACTTCCCACTTCATTATTAATGTATAATGAAACCACATTTGAAATTGCATACTCTTCAACTGGTGCTATTGTTGAGACAAATGCTTTTTTGTACTTTACAGCTTGAGATGCTCCAAATTTAATCATAGGATTATCACTCTCAATTGAACAACCAATACTAATAATATAATCGCTTGATTTTAAATCATCTATAGTTGCATTATAAAGAGAACTATTTGCAAACTTAGCAAAACTTTTCATAAAATTTTGATAAGCTCTTGCTTCATCATTTACAAGATTAAATCCAAATTTTTTCTTTAGTTCATTAAGAACATAAGCTTCTTCATTTGTAATTAATGAACTAAACACAACATTTGAAGTATTTTTAAATGCTTCGATAGCTCTGCTGAATGCCTCTTCATCTTTTGATATAACTCTATTTTCAAAATCAAATCCAAATCTTCCAGCTCCACATAAAGAAGAAAAATCAGATTCATTTGTAACTCTTTTTATTTCACCATCTTTAGATTCATAGTAAAGTTGACATGCACTAGAGCAGTGTGAACAACTAGATGGAACTTTGTCTAACTCCCAAGCATTTGCACTATATTTAAATTCAGTTGATGCCATCGCTCCAACTGGACAAACAGAGATGCACTCTCCACACTCTATACAGTTTGCAAGTTTTATGTCAATGTGAGATTTATACCCACCAGGCTTGATGTATAGTGCTTCGTTTCCTACTGTTTCATTACACACTGTTGTACATTTTTCACATAATATACATAAAGCTGGATCGTAAGTATGCACACCCCATTTTTTCTTTTTTCTAGCTTGATCACGAACTGCAAAACTTTGCTCACTAACATCAAACTCTAAAGTTTTGTTTTGCAGGTCACACTCTCCACTTTTGTCACAAACTCCACATTGTAATGGATGGTTAACATTATAAAGTTTCATAATATTTTGACGCTCTTTGTATAAAGAGTCTGAATTTGTAATAACTTCGATATCTTCTACTGGTGGTGTATTACAAGAAAGGACAAAACCGTCTTGAGCTTTAACCTCAATACTACACATACGACATGATGCATTAGCAGATGCTTTAGGCAAATAACACATAGTTGGAATATATATATTTTCTCGTCTTGCAACATCTAAAATAGATTCACCCTTTGTAGCAGTGACTTCTTTTGAATCAATATAAAATTTTATCATCAAGCCCCTCCTACTTTGCTACCATAGCAATATAATAACAACGCATACATCGCTCAGCTTCACTTTGAGCTTGCTCTGCTGTAAAACCAAAGTTAACTTCTACATTGTTATATTTACGAATATCTACATCAACAACTTCAGATTTTTGACGAGCAACACCAGCTAGCCAGCCTGTAATTTTTTCTTTTTTATCATAAACTTTCATTTTTCGAAGATGATCTTCCATAATTTCATCATCGGTTAATGTAACCTCTCCACCATTTTGGATAAATCTACTTATAACAGATGCGCCTCGTTTAGCTTGACCAACTGCATTTACAATTGTCATTGGACCATATTCACAATCTCCAGATGCAAAAATACCTTTACGGCTTGTCATATAATCAATACCATTTGTTTTAATAGTAGCCCATGATGTCATCTCAAGTTCCCATTCACTAGGTAAGAAGTTCAAATCAGCTGCTTGAGAAACTGCAGGAATAAGATAATCAACATCAAGACTGAAGTCTCCATCATCTATTTTAACTAATTGCGCACGACCACCATCTGGGTCTGGAACAAGCTCAAACATATTAAAATCAAGTGATTTCAGCACACCATCTTCATCATTCATTCGCTCAACTGCTGAATGGAAAATAAAATCAACACCCTCTTCAACAGCTTCGTGATACTCTTCATAGGTAGTGTTACGAATAATTGTTTTTTCATCACGACGATAAATCATTATAACCCTAGAAGCACCCGCACGGATAGAACAACGAACAACATCCATAGATGTAAATCCACCACCAACACATACTACTGTTTTGCCAGTTAAATCAACAAAATCTGCATCTATTGCATACTCTTTTTTTTGCTCATCTGTCAAAGGGATATCAAATTTATCATATAAATTTATACGATCAAGAAAATCAATAGCACCCCAATAACCTGTTGTTTCTGGGTTTTCATTATCACAACGAACTTTTTTAGAAAGTCTAGTGCCAGATGCAATCATAGTAGCATCATAAGTTGTTTCAAACTCACGCATCTCATCAGCAGTAACTTCGTGATTTAGTATGAAATTAACACCTAAATCTTTTACTGCTTCAATATCTTGTTTATACTTAGCCCAAGGCATACGATATTCTGGTACTCCAACTGTAACTTCTCCACCAAGAACAGGCAATGCCTCATATACATCTACTTCTACACCATCAAGCGCTAAATAATAAGCAGTAGTAAGTCCAGCAGGACCAGACCCAATTACAGCTACTTTTTTACCAATTGGTGCTTTTTTCTTACCTTTGCCTGGGTGATAAAAACCTAAATTATGATCACTCTCATAATCAGCACCAAGACGCTTCAGCTCCATAATAGATATAGGAGAATCAAGATTAGATCTTCTACATTCATCTTCACAAGGATGTGGACAAACACGACCACAAGCATGTGCTAACGGCATTGTTTGGCGAGTCGCCCTTAGAGAATTATCAAGTCTAGCATCACGAACACCCTCGATATATGCAGGGATATCAACATGAGCAGGACAAGCATCCATACATGGGGCTGTTATTTTTGCTATATAATCTACATTTTCATGGTAGTGCTTTGATGGCTTTTGCTCATTTATACACTCTAAAAATGTATCTTCAAAATGTGTCATTAAATCAATTAAAGGTTTTGGTACAGTTTTACCAATCTCACATTTAGATGTAAGTTGCATACTTTTACCAATCTCTTTTAAGTGATCCATATCTGACATAGAACCCTCACCTCGAGCAATTTTATCCAACAAATCATATAAAATTCGTCCACCCCATCTACCAGGTGCACATCTTCCACATGCTTCAGAATATTCTTGATATTGATGAGCATACTCTGTTGCAAGTTTTACAACATCAATATCTTTGTCAAATAGAGCTACTCCATCCCAACCGATAAACGCTTTTGAAGATGAATGCTCATTATATTGCTCTGGTAACCTATATGCTGATTCTTCCCATAAATCTTCATCTTTACCAATATTGTTGATTTGCTCTTGGCGCCAAGTAGAGAAATATACTTTACTCAAAACTCACCCTTATCCTTTTTTAGCAACGATAGTCCAATCGACTTCATTGAATTTTAATGAGTTTAGTAGATTATATCCGCACTCTTTAACTAAATCCGCTGAATTTTGAATTGAGGTAAAATCACCTATTTCAAATAAAAATATAGCAACTTCACCAACTTTATGCTCATCTAAAATCTCTTTCATACGAGGTTCATAATTATCTTTTAAATGTCTTAAGTCATATCTTTTCATATCTGTCTCCTTGAATCTGAACAAGTCCAGCTTCAATTCCTCTCACTAAAGTTTCATCTTCTCTGTCTCCTTGAATCTGAACAAGTCCAGCTTCAATTCCTCTCACTAAAGTTTCATCTTCTCTGTCTCCTTGAATCTGAACAAGTCCAGCTTCAATTCCTCTCACTAAAGTTTCATCTTCGATGAAAGAAAAATTATTAATTTTTTGCATTATCTGTCAACCTCACCAAATACAATATTTGTAGTACCAATAATAGAAACAACATCTGGGATGTAGTGACCTGGTAACAAATCAGTTAAAATACCTGTATGCCAAAAAGATGGTGCACGCATCTTTAGTCTATAAGGATAAGCTCCACCTTGAGAATTTATAAAATACCCTAGTTCACCTTTTGGTGATTCAGTTGCAATATAAACTTCTCCAACAGGTGGTCTCATACCTTGTGTTACAAGAACAAAATGTTGCATAAGTGAATAATTTTGAGTCATAATATCAAGCTTTGGAGCTGAAATATATTTTGGGGCATGTGCCATTAGTTCAGTTTGATTATTTATTTGAGTTTTTTTATACATATCTATAGTTTGATAAAGAATCTTTGCGGATTCTCTCATCTCTTGCATATATACACGATAACGAGCATAATTATCACCTTTATCTGAGAAAGGGACACTAAATTCTACTTCATCATACAGCTCATATGGTTCCTCTTTACGAATATCCCAAGCTACACCAGACGCTCTAAGCATTGGGCCAGTACAACCCCACGAAAGTGCCATCTCTGTAGATATTACACCAACTTCTTCCATTCTCATTAACCAAATACGGTTTTTATCTAGTAAATCTTCATAATCTTTAATAGCTTGAGGAAATTTATCAAGAAAATCTTTAAGTTGAGCTATAAATGTATCTTGAATATCTAATGGGACACCTCCAATACGGATAGCAGAGTGTGTAAGTCTAGCTCCACAATAGCCCTCTATAATATCCATTAAGTATTCTCTCTCTCGAAAAGCGTAAAGGAATACTGTCATTGCACCAACATCTAATGCAGTTGTAGCTAACCAAAATAAGTGAGACATTAAACGATTAATCTCTAAAAGCATCATACGAATAACTTGTGCGCGACGAGGAACTTCAAGTCCAACAAGTTTTTCAACTGCAAGTGCAAATCCATAGTTATTTGAAGATGAAGCAATATAGTCCATACGGTCTGTAGTTGGCATGAACTCATTATAAATCATGTTTTCAGCCATCTTTTCCATACCACGATGCAGATAACCAACATCAGGATGAGCTTTTACAATTTGTTCTTGTTGTAGATGAAGCATTAAGCGAAGCTGACCGTGAGCAGATGGATGCTGAGGACCAAAGTTCAGTACTAGTTCATTGTCATCTCTATCAAAAGTGATATTTTCAAAAAACGGAGTTAGTCTATTTTTTATTTGTGCCATATTTTACCACCCTATCTTTGCGGATCATCGATAACTTTAGAGCTATCTTTATCTAATTTTCTAATTAAAAACACACCACCCTCTTCTTGGTAGTTTTGTGTGTTTTTAGGTTCATTTCCTGTGATTTTTACTCCAATAGGGACTTCATAACCAAGACGAGCAAAACGGTCAGAATCATATCTGTCTACAGTAGCAGTATCACGGATTTCTGGTCCAATCTCTTCTCTTGCTTCTTTTCCATAAATTTTATCTACTTCATACCACGCAGCAAATTCATCACCTTGTAGTGGATAAGTTTTAAGAAGAGGATATCCCTGCCAATCATAAGGCATAAGGATACGCTTCATAAATGGATGTCCATTTGCTTCAATACCAAACATATCAAACACTTCGCGCTCTGACCAATCTGCTGAACGAAATAATTTTTCAACAGAGTTAATAGCTGCGCCATTTTTAATAAACATTTTAATGCGAATACGCTTACGCTTATTCATGCTCAACATTTGATAAAAAATTTCAAAACCATCACGAGTCTCTATAAAATCAATTGCGCTCATCTCAGATAGTTGAGTATAATCTAGTTCATCTTTTAGTAATTGTAATACTTTGTAGTTATCATCTGGATTGATAAATACTGTCATTTGCTCAACTTGAATAAATGCCTCAAGTACATCAAATTTAGATTTAATAACTTCTAAATCTTTTGAAAATACTTCATCACTCTCAACATCAAATTTAGGAACTCGAGGAGCTACCCAATATCTGTCTGTATAGTATGGCTTTGCTTGAACATCACCTTTGCCTTTATATGCTCTCATTACATCAACCTTTTTGGTTTTTGAGCACGAGATGCTTTATTCGCTCGAATCTTTTTTTGCAATAACATTACACCATATTGAAGTGTTTCAGGACGAGGTGCACAACCAGGTAGATACAAATCTACAGGGATAATTCTATCAACACCTTGTACAGTTGCATAAGTGTTAAACATACCGCCAGTATTTGCACATGAACCCATAGAGATAACCCAACGAGGTTCAGTCATTTGGTCATATAAACGCTTAATAAATTCAGAATGTTTTTTAGTAAGTGTTCCAGCTACAATCATAACATCAGATTGACGAGGAGATGCTCTAAAAATAGTACCAAATCTATCAAAATCATATCTTGATGCACCAGCTGCCATCATCTCAATACCACAACAAGCAAGACCATAAGTCATTGCCCACAATGAGTTTGAGCGACCCCAGTTTACAACTTTATCCATACTTGTAAGAGCAACTGGAAGTCCACCATTTTGTGTGTAATTTATTTTATGTTGTGCCATTCAAGCGCTCCTTTTTTCCATGCATAAACAAAACCAATCGTAAGCAATAAGATGAATAGTATCATCTCAATAAAACCAAACCAACCTAATGCTTGATAATTTACAGCCCAAGGAAACATAAATATAATTTCCACATCAAATAATAAAAACAATAATGCAAATAGGTAAAATTGTGGTGATACTCTATTTGGTTGTTTTGTAACTTCTGGTCCACATTCATAAACTGAAAGCTTAATTTTTTCACTATTTTTTGCCGCTAAAGCGCGAGATACAAATCTTGCTATTATAGTAGTTCCAATAAATGCACTAAATGTTACGATAAATAGTACAAATACACCGAAGTAGGGATTTGCAGTAGTAATATGCTCCATCTAAACTATCCTTTTGTCTTTCTTTCTTTTTCTAATATTTTGTACTTAAAATTCTCTAAATACAATTTTATGAAAAATAGTTGTTGCACTATATCAAAAAGAGTATTAAAAAAAAGAATTGAATAAAACAAGTGATGGTTGATGTCACAATTTGCAACACTATGGGAGAGGAGTATGGTATAAGTGTATCTAATGGTAACACTTAAGCTATGCTTAGATTCTTAGACTATAAAATTATTCTAAAAATCCCATAACTTTTTCACTGTCAAAATCGCCAGCTTTTTCTTTTTTAATCTCTTGTATAAAATCTTCTAAATTAAATAAAGGTTCTTCTTCTACAGCTACTTTATATGCCGTATTTTTCACAATTAAATTTATTTGTCCGCCAGATAATGGAAATGTTGCTAATTTTTTAATATCAAATCCTTTTTCATAAGGTGCATCTTTTGGAAGCATATATTCCCATAACTGTATTCTTTGGGCTTCATTTGGTTTTTTAAACTCTATTTTATAGTTAAACCTTCTTGAAAATGCTTTATCAATATTTTCAAGTAAGTTTGTAGTAGCTATTAACATTCCACGAAATTTTTCAATTTGTTCTAAAAAAATATTTTGCATCTGATTGTGCATCTGATCAGCGCCTGTTATATTTCCGCTTGAGCGTGAACCTAAAAACTGGTCTGCCTCATTTAAAAGCAATATTGGTTCTGTTTTTGTTTTTTTGCTTAGTTCATAAAAAGTATCAAAAATTTTACGGACATTTTTTTCACTCTCACCAACATACATTGATAAGATTTTAGAACAATCAAAAACTAATACCTGTTTTTTTAAAGATTTTGCCAAAGAATAAGCTGTCATCGTCTTACCAGTACCAGCAGCGCCATAAAAAATTATGCGCGCCTCAATACCATTTTTTTTATCTTTAACACCCCACTCAACAAGACGATTTATCACCTCTTTATCTACTTGACGCATCAAATTATTTAAAGTTTTTTGTGTTTCATCACTTAGAACAACATCATTCAATGAAGTTACAGGATCAACTAACTCAAAAATATCTTGCTCTTTTATAAGAGTATCAAGCTTTATACGACGAACTTTTTTATTTTTATTTGGATGGATAATACTTTGAAGTACATCATCTACAATATAAAAAGCTCTTGAAATTCCACCAAACGGATTTAACATCTCTTCATAGTCAATGATATTTTCTTCTATCAATCGTGAGCCGTCTTCTAGAAGTGACCTATTTTTAATCCTATCATATTCATCTATTGAGATTATGTCTATTAGTGTATTCATCTCCCTTAAAGACGCATCAGTTGCACTATACTCCTCTCTTAAAAGCGCGATAAATACAACTTGCTCCAAATCTTGCATCTTTTTTTGTTTGAAAAATTTATCTAAAACCAACTTTTCTTCAGTTTGCTCTACTCTCTCTTGTATCCTTTTTTCAAGAAGTTTAAGCTTGTTTTGAATACGGTCAATCCCCAAAGAGTGTTCATGCACATTTTGACGAATTGAACTCATTTTTTGATATAGCTCAATTCTAAAAAACTGGTCTTGGAGATATTCTAAATGATCAGTATATGGTTTTATATCTGGTAAATCTACATCAATTTTCACATCTTGCATAAGTTTTAAAAATGAAGGTGCGAGCCCAACTGATGTATTTAAAAGCTCCAATGGGGTAACTTCTGAAATCTTTATAGGGGTAAAGCTTTGCTGGTGAAGCCAACCTAACTCTAGTAAATTTTTAAGCTCACTAAGATGTTCTAAATATTCATATTTTTCACTTGGAAATAACTCTTGGAGAAGGTCTAATACTAAGAGATCCTCTTGTCCTTGCATATACTTTAGTGCAAGATATTGAAGCATCTTAGCTTCAGTATCACTACACTCTAACTGTTCAAATATTGGAGATTTTGAGACATCTTTAATATCTAAAAATTTTACTAATGTTTTCAATTTTATCCTTAAAATTTATACCCTACACCGATAGAGACAAGTAATACATCAGAGCTTGAGAACTCTCCAACCAAAGAATCATTATTTACTTTTCTATCTTCTCGCATAGAATAAAGCACTGCTAATCCTAAGTCAAAAGAATCATCTATCACATGTCTAGCACCAAGAGATACAGATATACTATTAGAATCTGGAAGATCAAAACTAACTGTTTTGTTTGGAATTGGAGTTTCATCAAAAACAATACCACCCATAATAGTTGTGTCTCCTAAAGGTTGGGTTACACCAAAACGAAATGCATTTGTATCAGCCCAGTCTTTTGCTACAGGATCATCAAAATATGGAGCTAATCCACCTATGCTTGTGCTATATTCAAAATCTAACTCTTTATACGCTGACCAATAAGTTCTTTCATATACAAACTCTACAGTTGTATCAGTTGAAAATGTGTATGCTACTGCTAAGTTAAGTGCTGCTGGTAATGGCACGGACACGCTTGCTGCACCATCATATGCTAATGTTGTACCAGAATATAATTTTGCATCACCCTCAACTGTTAAGTCTATTTCAGAACGATATGTTAAACCAACTTCAAATTCTGATGTTGGTTTATAAGATATGGCTAAATTATAACCAAAATCTATAGAATCACCTTCCATATCACGAGATGCTGCTCCTGTACTTTTAATTATTCCTGAACTATGCACTATTCTTACACCAAAAGCAACTCCAAGATTATTATTTACCAAATACGAAACACTTGGGTTCATCTCGATTACTTGAAGCGAAAATTCTTCTGCACTAGCTTTTGCTGGTTGATCTTCCCATCTTTTAGAAAGCCC
Source organism: Sulfurimonas sp. (assembly GCA_021648465.1). Taxonomy (GTDB): domain Bacteria; phylum Campylobacterota; class Campylobacteria; order Campylobacterales; family Sulfurimonadaceae; genus Sulfurimonas. The sequence continues at coordinate 29,022 of JAKISR010000002.1, forward strand.
AGCAGGAGATACGATGCTTAAACCAAAACGCATATCATTCACTTTAGAAGATACAAAATAGATTGATGGAACTAAAAAAGATTCTTTTTGTGAATCTAAATCATATGGTCCAACTGCACTAACAGTCCCTTTATAGTTTACTGCGCTAAGACCAATATATGCTAAGTTAAACTCTAATGAGTTTTCATCTTTCATAAACACCATATTTGCTGGGTTATAATAAGCCGCATCTGCTCCTGTAGTGTGTGCAATATTTGCTGAACTAAGAGCTGTTGAGTTTAAAGACAGCTCTGGGATTTTATATCCACCTGCCATTAAAACTGAACTTACTATTACTGATGCTAACAGTATTTTTTTCATATTTCTCTCACTTTTAAAAGATCAATCGCTAATACTACAAAAATATGGCTTAACCTAATCTTGAAATGAGTACAACAGCTCTATCTCTTGTTTCCAAATAGTGTCATCTATTGTTTCTAAAATTAATGGGATATTATCCATTCTATCATCATTCATAATATATTTAAATGCATCAAACCCTATCTCACCTTGACCGATTGAATGGTGTCTATCTTTTTTAGAGCCAAGTGGTGGTTTGGAGTCATTTATATGCATACCCATTAGATACTCAAAACCAACAATATCATCAAATGCTTTCCAAGTTTTATCGTAAGTTTCTTTCGTTCTTATGTCATAACCTGCAACAAACATATGGCATGTATCTATACAAACACCAACACGGCTTTTATCTTCTACTTTATCTATAATTTGCGCTAATTGCTCAAACTTATATCCAAGATTACTACCCTGTCCTGCTGTGTTTTCTATGACTGCTTTAACTCCAGAGGTTTTATCAAGTGCTATATTTATAGATTCTGATATTTTATCCATACACTCATCTTCACTTATCTCTCTTAGATGGCTCCCTGGATGAAAGTTTAATCTATCAAGTCCAAGTAACTCACAACGCTCTAACTCATCTATAAAAGCCATTGTACTTTTTATAAGTTTTTGCTCATCAGGATGGCCTAGATTTATCAGGTATGAGTCATGTGGCAATATATGACAAGGCAAAATTCCACTCTCTTGAAGTGCTTGTTTAAACTTGTCAATAGTTAAAGTATCTAGTGGTTTTGCTTCCCATCTTTTTTGATTTTTTGTAAAAAGTGCAAAAGCGCGAGCGCCTATTTTTTGTGCATTTGCAACTGCATTAAAAACTCCCCCACTTGCACTTACATGAGCACCTACAAATTTTTTACTAGTCATTTTTTCATCTCCTTGATTTTAAATATTATATTATTTTTTTTGTCTTTAAAATAGATAGTACTTGAATTTACTTTATAGCTAATATTTACATCTTTGTTCTCTATTTTTTGAGTAAAACCATCATCTATTTTTTGTTTATTTTTTTCAGCATATATTGGCAAACCTAGTAATATATGTTGAAGCAAATCATCTGGATATGACTCGTGAAGATAATCAGCATTAAATCCATCCTTACTCATGCAACCCTCATCCACACATATCAAACGGTTTATATTAATTTGTTTAATACTTTTTCCCGCTAAAAAAAGTTCAAGTTGTATATTGTTGCCAGTATTACGAATGTACCCTAAATCAGCAAATTTAATTTTTGGTGATTTTATAATAATGACTTTACTCTTTGTTTGCTCATAATCTTTAACACTACAAGCACTAAAAAATATGATAAAAACTATTAATATATATTTCATAATGAAATTGTAGCTATTTTTTGATGTATAATCTCTATAAATAATTACAGGAGTAATATATGGAAGCAGTATATCCATACGCACATATTATACATTTGATTTTAACTATTGTATTTTTAGGTTATGTATTTACAGATTTGGCAGTTATTTCAGCACTTAAAGGTAAGTTTTCCAAGGAGACACAACAAAAGATAAATCAATCATTGGGAAAAAGAAGTTTTAAAATTTTTCCCATTACTCTTTTGGTTCTAATTTTAACTGGTGGGATGATGATGTCAAGATATCTTAACTCTAGTGCTGGCTTTTTTGAAACAGATTTACAAAAAATATTGGTATTTAAAATAGTTTTAGTTTTACTCATTGCTCTAGGTGTTCTCTCAAACTTATATAAAAAATTCACTAAGAAGAAAAAAAGTAAGTTTATGGAAAATGACTTTCATAAACTTGTGATAGTTCTAGGATTTTTCATCGTAGTGGCTGCTAAGTGGATGTTTTTGGTATAGATGTAACTACAGATGCTAAACTACTCATATCCACTATTTCGACCGCCAGCAGAAGCAAACAATCTTATCATCCAAGCTACCTATGGATGTAGTTATAATAACTGTGCATTTTGTTCTATGTATAAAACAAAGAGCTATGAAGTAAGAAAATTAGAAGATATTTTTAGAGATATAGATGTTTTGTCTAATCATTATCCAGATGCAAGAAAGATTTTTTTAGCTGATGGGGATGCTCTTGCTCTAAAAACAGACTATCTTTTAAAACTGCTTCAATATTTAAAAGAGTCATTTCCAAAGCTTAGAAGAGTATCTCTCTATGCCTCTGCTCAAAATATATTAAGCAAATCTAATCAAGAGTTAGAACTACTTCGAATAAATGGACTGAACTTACTCTACTATGGAGTAGAAACAGGCAGCGATGTTGTACTAAAGAAGATTACAAAAGGTGTAAATCAAAAGCAAATTATAGACTCTTTAAACAGAGCTTGTGATGCTGGCATAAAAATATCTGCAACAGTAATTTTAGGTATTGGAGGTTCTAAATATAGTGAGGAACATATAAAAGAAAGTGCTAAAGTTATAAATGCGACAACTCTCAACTATCTCTCAACTCTACAGTTAGGTTTAGAAGAAGATGCAAAAGAGAAATTCTATGAAAATTTCAGTGATTTCACTATGCTTGATGATGTTGAATTGCTAAGTGAACAAAAGAATTTTTTAGAACTTTTAAATCCAACTAACAAAGTGATATTTCGCTCAAATCATGCTTCAAATGCCCTGCATCTAGCAGGAAATCTGCCAAGGGAAAAAGATAGATTGATTAAAGAATTGGACTTTGCTTTAAATATTGGTAAAAGGGGTGATTTTTCCTGTTTCGATTTTTAATTGGATTATTGACATTTTTTTTCCTTTTATACTAATTGAACTCTCTGAATAATTAGCAATTAGACCCTAAATGCCCGCAGGAAATACCCTTGAATCTAGCTCTCAATTAATCAGAGAGTTCAATGTAGACAAGAAGAAAGACAACATATTAATATACCCCTCTTTTGCAAGTTCGTCACGAAACCAGTGGTAGCTTTTTTTATCTTTTTTTGTTTTTGTTGGCAAGTCGAACATTATCATATGCCACATAATTTTAAATGAACTCATCTTGCATATACTTTAAATCTATCATTGGGTAGCATATAGATCTAGGATTATTGCTCACAACACATTTTTTATACTCTTTTACAAACAATTCCATAGCTTTAGCTATAGTAGATTTCCCACCATTTATATTGACACACTCTAAAAGCAATATATTTACCAAATCTCTTTTTATATTTACACTTAAATTATTTGCTTTTATATACTTTGTATTTAACAATAGTTTTACATACAAGTCACAAAATGGACGAAAAGGCTCTATGAGATCGTCTACAAGATTAAATGCGTTATATCTGTTTTTATGCCAGATGCCAAAAACTGGCAAAAGCCCACTAACAACTACATTTCTTGCTATGCTGGCTCTTAAAATTGCATAACTGTAATTCAGCATTGAGTTTATAATATCGTCACTTCCCTGTTCTCTCACAAATGTATGCATGTTGAAGAGTTCTCTCCAGTATAATCTAGCAGCTTGTGCTTCATCTGCATTTGTATCATAAAGTTGGACTTTTTCACAAAGCTCTTGTAGTTCTATATGTCTATCTCTGTTAAAAAATCTCAACACTTCTGCTTGGTTTATAATCTTAGATTTTACTATGCCTTGCCACATTACATCTTTAAACTTTTGAGTGATTGCTATCTGTATATGTGCTATTTCACTCAATGTTGAGTGAGAATGGAATGGAGTTAAAATAGAACTTGGATGAAACTCTGCATCTATAAATAGTGTTGCTATATTATTTTTAGCTATTAGTTCTAAACTTTTACCAGTTATAGAAAACTGAGTATTATCAAAGAGAATAAAATCTATATCTTTTAGAGTTACTTTTACCTCTTGCTCATCTTCATAAAAGAACAGTACTAGGTTGGAATTTTTTACCTTTATTTTACATGGCTTAGTTAGATGAACTACCTTGCCACTCATAGTTTTATCTCTTTATCTCATCTAGTATGGCTTGGCTATTTTTATATTCTGACTTGAAAAATTCATATATATTTTTAAAACAGTCATTTTCTTCTATTATAGCTTCTGATTTTTTAGCTAAAGGTTCTGAGTGCATATTGTAGGTAGAGAGCAATTTTATATACTCTTCTCTATTTTCATTATTTATGATGATTGGTAAATACCCATTTTTTAGCATATATATGTTTGATAAAAGTCTAGCTAACCTTCCATTTCCATCAAAAAATGGATGGATAGAAGTGAAACCAATATGGCATCTAGTGTATTTTTCTATACTATCTTCAAGAGAGATGTTTTTATTAGATATATCTGAAAACTCATTAAACCAAATTAACATTAAATGTTCTATATCAACAGGGATTGGATATGCTTGGTACTTTCTACTATCATCATCTTGTAAAACATATCTACCATTTTCAACTACCTTATAATCACCTATGGGACACTCACTATCTATGACAATATTTGTTTGAATTGCCGTATGAAGCTTAAAAACATCATCTTTACTCAATACATCTTTATCTAAAAGTTTATAAATAATATCTATCGCCCTGCTATGCCCTAAAACTTCATTATGTTCTCGTACAGATTTACCCTTTATAGTAAGTCCATACTCTATGATAAAAGCAGTTTCTCCCAAAGAGATAGTATTGCCCTCTATGGCATTTGAGGCATAAGTCCACTGAACTTTTAACTCATCCATAAAAGTTTTTATAGCAGTTTTTGTCATTCCGTTATATATATTAGGCATTTATAATCTCCTTTATGAAAGTTAATAGTTCACTTTCTGTATTTCCAATAGTTTGATATGATTTTATGTTTCCTAAGATGTCTAGGTTTAGTTTTATTATGCCTATTGCACTGCCTATTCCAAACTCTTTTCTGCTTTTACCACTAGTTACTTTGAATTTAAAAGGCTGACTATCAAGTAATTTAGGAAATCTTGAATCATATAATCTTACTTTTTTAGTATTATCATCAAAAGATTCTACTGAACCTAAAATATTTTTTTCTTCCTTTTTAAAATTAACAATAATAATATCATTTCTATTAATTATAAAACTACTATTATTCTCTTTTGCTATTTTTTCAAAATTAGCCACATCTATACGTTCATAAAAAAGCTTGTTACAATCAAGCATAGCTTTAAATCCTATAAAAGTCTTCTCTTTAGTAGCAAGTCCGCCCCGTATATTAAAGCCTGTTAAGTTACTCTGGTAAAACTTTACTTTTCTAATAATATTGCCATTATTATCAAGCATACCGCTAGGAATGAGTTCATCAAGTTTTACTTTGGCTTCACTTAAAGCCTCTTTATCTTTTTTATCTATATCTACAAAAGTATCAAGTAGTTTAGCTATATCTTGGGCTCTTTTTTGAACTATTTTACAAATAACATCTTTTGGATTAGTTTTATATAGATACATTTTTTTTAAAATATTTTTCTCAAAACTTTCCATAAATTTAGCTGATGTCGTTGCATTTGTTGTTTTCAATCCTACAAAAGCATTTATAATATTTTCTCTAACTGTATAGATACCATCTGATTTTTTTGCATAAATCGTGTCTTTATGAATCTTAGAGACCATAGGCTTTTTAGAAACCCAAAAGTTTACAGCCTTTGTTTTACCAAAAATATCTTTATAAAAAATAGAATCTTCGCCAAACTCATTGTATCTGTCTTCTATCATTTCAACAAGTTCTTTTGGCTCTATCCCCTCTATGAGTGGCATCTCTTTTTTTATCTTTGCTCGTGCTTCATCATTAATAACACCCATATTTTCTCTAAAAGTATTAGATAGCTTTTTAAGCCATGATTGGTTTGTAAGTCCTATGAGTATTGCATCTATAGCATGATGAATATTTGTATCTCTCACCTTTGTTTTTACATGGAGTAGTTTTCGTATGTTTGAAGTAGCTCGTCCCTGTATGTGTCTTACGGCACTTCCATCTGCTTGTTTTTTTTCATTTGGAAAGGGATAATATCTTTTTAACATCTGTGCTGTTAGTGCTTCTATGTAGCTTGTAGCTCTAAGGCTTTTAGACTCAAACCTATCTTGAAAAGTTTCATCCAAATTAGTTGCAAGTAGATTTATCTTCTTTTTCCAGTTTATTTTATGCTCTTTAAATAAGTCTTCAACTCTATTTATAAAAGCTTGCTTATCTTTTACAAAACTCATAGGTAGTTGATTTGATTTTTGCACATTTGTATCACGATGAGCTAAAACAAAGTTATGTTTTACACTTAATCCACCTAAGCTTTGAGGTACTATATGGTCTAAATCAACTCTATTTGTAAATATGTCGACTATCTCTATACCCTTGCCCGTATAAATATCTCTACCATTTTGCTCTTTATACATCAATATTTTTCTAGCATATTTTCTTATATTTTTACCATACATCTCTGCAATTTTTTGATACTCTATATCTGCTACTATCTCGTCTATTTTTTTCTCTAAAGCTCTATTTGCTTTTTCTATATCTTTTTTTGTCTGCTCATTTTGGCTAAGTTCTCTTGTACTCTCCACTCGTATCTCATCGAAGTAACCAAAAATAGTATGAAGATATTTTATGACTCTTAGAGTAGCACTTACAACATACTTAACTGAATGATTATTTATCTCTAAGTTGTCATCATTCTCAAATGTTTTTATATGTAAATATTTTATACCTTTTTTAAATTCTGAATAATCCTCTTTTCTATCAAGCCCTAACTTCTTTTTAATCTCATCAGTACTCAGCCCTTGCTCAAAATAGGGTATAAACTTTATCATTGCATAATGTGAGATATTTAAACTATTTCCACTCTTATATCTAATCAAATCAATTATAGTTTTTTCATCATCTATAGTTTTTTTTAATTTCTCATATATGGCATGTGGAGCTTTTTCAAACTCTAAAACATCAAAAATTTCTTTTAGTATCTCATATTTATTCTCTTTTTCAAAGGCATCTAAAATAAATTGATTATTGATTTTAGAGAGATTACTTACAAAATGAAACTTTGTTATTGTTAGTTTGTTATCATCTTTATTGAAAAATTTAGTATCATCACTTAGTTTTAAAATTTTTCGTATATCTTTGTATTTAATATCAGCGATACTTTTACCTTTTTTTATCTTGGCAAAAAAATCATCTGCTATAAGTTTTATCTGCTCTTTTGTTATTTTTATCGCTGGTTTAGTGTTGAAAGTAATATTTGAAACTGATTGGTACATTTTAAATATGTCTGATAAGAGTGAGTATTGATGTGCTACTTTTTCATCTTGAAAATACTCACAATTTCCAAATAAAGACAAATCGTTTGTAGAATCTTTTTGGTCGTCTATAGTTTTTATAAGCTCTGTTATAAAATTTTCTATATCAAAATCACTACTAAAAAAGCCAAACTTTTTTTGAAATAAAACTATTTTTTTAATCTCATCATTTATATACTCTCGTCTTATCATATAGTTATAGTTATCATGATTTCTAAAAGTTGGATTTTCTTTTTTTATCTCTGTTTCGTAAATAATTTGTGCAACTGTTTTATCAGACTTTTCTTTTAATATTTCTATAATGTGCAAAGCACTTTTCATTTCACTTTTTTCTTTAGCCTTTTGTTTATCTTTTTCTTTGATAGGTTTAAAATCTATTTCAAGCTTTTTACACAACTCTTCAAGCAAATCTCCACTATCTAGGGATTTATAGCCTCTATGTTTTGCTAGTAAATAAAATATAGAAAATAGTTCACTCACATCAAGCTTCTCTTGAAAAGCTTTTTTAGCTCTTAATTCCCATTTATTTATATGTATGTTTTGTTTTTCTTGATTTAGCAAGTCTATTTTTTTAGCTAAATTAAAATCTTCAAAAAGTTTTGCTAAATTTTGTTTTCGTCCTTTTCTTAAGCTGTAAAGGTTTGTTGTGGATTTAGATGCACTATAAAGAAGTTTTTTAGATTTTCCATCTTTGTCAGTAGGCTTATCAAACATACTAACACCATAATCTACTAATGAATATCTATCGTTATCAAGCTCTTTTAAAATGCTATAGCCGATAGAAGTTATACCTAAGTCTAAACTTAATATTTTTTTACTCATGATGATACTCTCCAAATAATATTAAATCACATATTACCCAAATTTTAGTTTTCTAAGAGCCTTTTCTTCATCATCTTGACGCATTAAAGACTCACCTACCAAGAAAGCATCAACACCAGCTTTACTCAAATCTTCTAGTTGTCTATGCTCATAAATACCACTCTCGGCTACAATAATTTTACCATTTGGAATGAGTGGAATCAAGTCATAACATAGATTCATATTCATCTCAAAAGTTTGTAGATTTCTATGGTTTATCCCTATGATATCACTTCCTGCATATATAGATTTTATTAAATCTGGCTTATCATGAACCTCTACTAAAGCTTCCATTCCAAGGTGTCTAGTATATGCTAAAAGCTCTTTTAACTCTTTTTTTGAGAGAGCGGCTGCAATGAGTAAAATAAAATCTGCCCCATGAACCATAGCTTCTAAAATTTGATATTTTGAGACTATAAAATCTTTTCTAAGAAGTGGAATACCAACATATCTTCTAATTTGACCTAAATAATCTAAGTTTCCTTGAAAAAAGTGAGGTTCAGTCAGGATAGAGATAGCACTAGCTCCACCTCTTTCATAACTTTGAGCAATTGCTATTGGATCAAAATCTTCACGAATAACACCTTTTGATGGTGATGCCTTTTTAACTTCTGAGATTATTCTATATGGATCTTGCTTGGTTGCTTTTATATATGGAATAATATCTCTTGGAACTCTTGCATTAAATGCAAGTGAGCGACCTAACCAATCAAGTGAAAATTTTTTCTCTCTTTCTAGTAAATCTTCTTTTGTTTTTTTAATTATATCATCTAAAATCATTCTATTTCTCTACTCTCTTTATTGCATTTATCAATCATTTTTATATGTTTTACTACCTCTTTATTACTACTGCCTTCCATGTTTTTCACTCTATCCATAATATCTTGAGCTTTTTTACATTCACCAAGTTTATAATATCCCCACGCTAAAGAATCAAGATAGTATATGGAATCTGATTCAATTTTTAAAGCTTCTTTCACATACCCCAAACCTTTTCTCACATCTATATCATGATCAATTAAAAGATAGCCTAAATAATTGAGATAAATACCATCTTTCTTTTTGTCTACAACCTTTGTTAGCTTTTTTACTACACTTTTTTGCATAATTTTATTATTTTTATCTTTAGTACTCTCATATTCAAAAATAGCACTCTGACCAAGATGAGATATATCACCACTGTCTTTATACATCTCATACGCTAATGGTGAAGCTCTTTTATACTCTTTAAATTGAATATAAAGTTGTAAAAGTAACTCATCATCAATTCTACTTTTTTGTAAAAACTTAATCATATTTTTATAATCTTTTTTATAACTATAAAGTTGAACTATCTTTTGTGCTATTACTTTATTAGAATTTATTTTGTATATTCTAAGGTAAGTTGACAAAAGTCCTTCTATATTATTGTCATTACTATAAAATCCAATAAGTCTTGAACAAATTATCCTAGAGCACCCATAAATTCTAGAGTGTGTTTCTAATTGTGCAATTGCTTCTTTTTGCCTCTGCAAATTTACATATAAAACAATAGCCATTCTATCAAGAATTTTTTCATTATAATCTTTTATATAAGCACTCTCTAAGTACTTTACAGCAGTATTAAACTCTTTAAGTTTTACATATAATTCACTTACAAGTAAATAATCATCAATGAGTTTTGTTTTTTGCACTAATTTAAGTGCCAATACTTTTGCTTCTTTTAATTTTTCTAGTTTTACAAGAGCAACTATCTTTATACGAATTAATTCAAAATCATTTATATTATTTTTAGCAATTTGATTAACTTTTAAAATAACTTTTTTATTATTATCTGCTGATAAATTATTTCTTAGTGAACGATATAAATATTCTTTTTTTTTTGTTTGTTCATATAGTGTATTAAATATATCTGCAGACGATTTATAATCTTTTAATTGTTCTAATCGAAGAGCAATTAATATATACATATCTTCTTTTTCAAAAGTTTTTTTATTAATATTTGTCTCTACCGATGGCTTAGCGCCACAACCGACATATAGTAATATAAGAGCTAAAGAGATAAACAATTTTAAAATTTTATACATCAATAGCTCCTGGACATTCTATTTTTAACTCATTAACTCTTGATTTAAAATAATCCCAAAAATGGAATTTTTTACACTGCAAAGACCTAGCATCATATATCTTACAACCATTTACTTCTCTATCATAAAAGATACATTCAAAATTGTTACTGAATTGATTTTCTTTTAAAAAGTATTTATAGCCTTTTTTAAAAAGATATTGTTGCATAAAATCTTTAATATCAAGCCCTAATAACTCAGAAATATTTTCAATTTCAACTTTTGTAACATATATATAACCACTTTCACCTGTACAACATCTACCTTGACACATAAAACACGCATTTGCGTCAAATTTATATGTAAAACCATTTTGTTTAATTATAGTTGACATTTTATACTTTGTGTTCTTGCCTTCTCATAAATACTTTTAGCTTTTTGTGAAAATTCTTTTCCATCAAAACTAATAAATGGTGGTAATACTTTCATAAGCGACCTTGAGTTATTTCTAGCATGTATCATAACCAAAGAAGCCACCCTATCTTTTTTTGGGTGTATAAATTCTACATCTATAATTTTCATATTCACAATATGAAGTTCTGAACAAATCAATCCGAATTGAGATGCATCATAACAAAATATAAAGTGAGATTTAGGCTTTAAAATTTTTGAAACTTTTTTAAAAAAACTCTTTAATGGTAAGTTGACATTATACCTTGCATTAAATAACATCTCATTTTGACTTTTTGTTACACCATCATGATAAAAAGGTGGATTTGAGATTATATAATCATATTTTTTATCTTCATCAAATTCTAAAAAATCTTTTTTATAAATAGTATATGGTATATTATTAACTCTTGCATTTATAGTTGCATACTCTACAAAATCATCTTGTTTTTCAACTGCTTCTAGCTTAACTCTTTGATTGTCTCTTGCAACCAAAAGACCAACAACTCCGCAACCAGCTCCAACATCTAAAACTTTTCCATGAGGTTTAAATGATGAGATAAAATTATATAAAAAAATAGAATCACTGTTATAGCAATATCCTGATTCTGGCTGATAAAGAAGCATAAACACCTTTTAGATATAATTTTATCATTATATCAACAAAGGCTTTAAATAATATGATTATTATCCCTGCACGATTAGCATCAACAAGATTTCCACAAAAAGTATTAGCCGATATTGGTGGTATTCCAATGGTAGTGAGAACTGCACAAAGAGTTGCTCATCTTGGTAGAGTTGTAATAGCTACAGATGATGAACTAATTTTATTAAAATGTAAAGAGTATGGACTTGAAGTAATGCTGACTTCTACTACACACAAAAGTGGAACAGATCGCATAAATGAGTGTGCAACATTGCTAAATCTTGATGATGCTGAAATTATTATAAATGTTCAAGCAGATGAACCATTTATAGAGCCAGAAGTTATTGAATCACTTATATTTAAACTTCAAACACTTCAAAAATCTAATGAACCTTTTATTATGGGAAGTTGTTATAATTCTATAAATGCCGAATCAGCAAAAGATCAAAACCTCGTTAAAGTTGTTTTAGATAGTAATGATAATGCCATATATTTTTCACGCTCTTGTATCCCTTATAATCAAGGCGGTGGTGCTAGATATTTTGGTCATATTGGTATTTATGGGTTTTCTAAAAAAAGTTTAAAAGAGTTCTGTAATTTAAACGATGCACCTATAGAAGATATTGAAAAGCTAGAGCAACTCCGTGCAATTTATCATCAAAAAAAAATAACAATGGTTAAGGTTGCAAGTACTAGTTTTGGAATTGATACAAAAGAGGACTTAGCTAGGGCTGTAGAAATATTTCTTTAAAAATAGAGTTTTTATGTTCTTGGTTTTATAAAGATAGTATAATCACCAAACTGCTCATTTAATGCAAAATCATGTTTTTTACAAAAACTTGATCTCATTTCACCTATCATATTTTCAGCTTCTTTTTGAGCATCATCTTTATTACCAAACTCTTGAACATCAGCCATTCCACTTTTTAGAAAGCAACTGCATGTGTTTTCTACTTTTACTTTGTACACTTTAAACTCCTAAAAATCAAAAATATCATCTATATCTCCAGAATTACTATCATCTTGCTCATCCATCTTTAACATCCCAGATATAGTATCACAGTTTACAGATATAGTATCATTCATAAAATCTACAGATGGTGCACCTGTGTAAAAAGACATTTTAATCCATGTTGATAAATCACTACTAAATGCTGAACACATTGGACCAAGTGTGTTTGAATATTCCATAAATTCATTTATGTGTATTGCTAAATCTTGAGATAAGTTAGTAAGTGCTTTTGATATAACATAAACTTCACTATACGTATTTAAAACTGAACCTATTTTTTCTAAATAGGAGTAAATCTCTACAATTTCCTCTTTTGTAACATCCTCATTTCCAACTATTAACATTAAGGTGTTTAGCTTATTTGCATATTCTTCTAAATCTATTAAATCATCTTCATCTATATAATTAAATACTTTTAACTCTTTTGATTTTATATCAATTTCTTGAGTTTGAGATTCTTTTTTTAAATTTATTTTTTCTTTATCAACAAAATAAACTTTAGATAATTTAAATGAAATTTTCTCTTTTTTTATTCTATATTCACTTTTGCTAGGATTTTTGTTTAATATAAGGTTTAATACTTTTGATGGTAACTTATTTACTTTATCAAGAGTAAAATATTGATAACTATCAGATTCTTCTATATATATTTTTGGTTTTATTGATATGTTTAATTGAGCTTCTACAACAGAATAAATTATACGAACTAAATCACTAAGATTATCATATTTTGTTTTATTATTTAAAAGAAAATACTCCCAAAATTCTGATAAAGAATCTTCTGAGTCTATAATAAAAACTATTTGTCTACTATAAATTTTATTACTAAAAAGATTGACTTTAAATAATCTTACACTTTCAGATTTTTCTTTTCTTTGTCTGGATTCTATAAGTGAAATATAACTTGAAATTCTACTTGTAAATATATCTAAGCTTACTGGTTTAGATATATAATCTTCTGCTCCATTACTTAAAATCTCTTTTTGTCTAATATGATCATCAACTGCAGAAATAGCAATAATCATTATGCCTTTATCATGCTCTCTAATTAATTTTGTAGCTTGTATACCATCCATTTTTGGCATCATAATATCCATGAAAACTATATCAAATTTTTCATCTTCACACATTCGTATTGCTTCAAGACCATCAACAGCTTCTTTTACATTAAATTTAATTTGATTTTTACTTTCAAAATCTTCTAAGAATAATTTTAGTACAACTCTATTGCTTGCATTGTCGTCAACAATTAATATATTCATAATATAAATACCTTCTTACATTAAATTTTTTGCAATAATTCTTCTATGCATATTCTATAATCTCTCATACCCTTAGATCGTTTTTCATCTAATATAATAGGAGAACCTGATTCAAATTGTTTTGCTAATTTAATATCTACACCAATTGGAGATAATACTTTATCCTCTCCAAAAGATGTTTTTACTTTTGCCAAAGAGTCTCTATGCACACTTATATGAGGATTATACATGACTGGTAATATAGATACATCAGCAATTTCTCTCTCTAAATGCAGAGCATTTTGATAAACTGCTCTCATCATTTGTCCAACGGCAACTACGCCCAAATGATGTGGAACAAATGGTATAAGTACACTATCTGCTACTTCTAAAGAATTTTTAAGTAGTGCATCAAATGTTGGTGGAGTATCAATAACACAATAATCAAAAAAATCTGCAATAGACTCTTTTTTAAAACGGTTTTTTAGGGCACCTCGCAAATCAGAATATTCATATACATCAAAAAAAGCTAATGCTGGAGATAAAGTTAAATTATTATGTATAGTTGGTATAAATGTTTCACTTAATGTATGTCCTGTAAATATTGAATGAACTCCAAGTTCTTCACTTGGTTCACATCCAACACCAATACTAGCATGTCCTTGAGTATCAAAATCAAGAAGTAACACAGAACCTATTTTTGCTAAACCACTTGCAACATTCACCGCTGTTGTAGTTTTTGCAGAACCACCTTTACGATTGCTAATTACAATGGTTTTCACTAGTATCAAATCCTTTTAAAACTTTTACAAATAGCTTACTCTCATCTTTAAATTCATAAGAGCAATCATAATTTTTTTTATACGACATTATAAGCTGTAATATAGCTAAATGAATATCATCACATTCATTAAAATCAAATTTTATATTTTCACCAGCATTGTTTAGTAAAAAATCTCTTAAATCTATTAAACTATCTTCATAAATAACTGACGAAAATATTGCTGATTTATCATCATACACTATTGCCATTATATCTCCTTCTGTGGTAGTTTGATTGTTTTGATAATGTTTATAAGAGTCCCTTCAATATCAAGTATACCCGAGAGTTCCAAAAACTCACTTAAACTATTATCTTCATCACAATTCATAATATCTTCTTCTTGAATATGTGCTATGTCATTTATAAAATCAACTTTAACTGCAAAAATTTCATTTTCATTTTCATAAAATATATATTTTAAGCTAGATTCTTCAATACATTTTAATTCATCTTCATGAGGAGGTAATCCTATAAGTTTTCTAAAATTTAAAACTTTAATTACACTGTTTTCATAAGGTATCATTCCATCAATAAACTCACTACTATTAGGAATTAATGTTAATTCTGCTGCTTGAATTATCCGCTGTACATTATCAATATTTATCGCATATTTATTTTCACAAACACTAAAAACTATTAAATCAACCATACTAAAAATTCCTCCAGCTTATATTATGCAACTGCAATATCTTCTTTTAATTTTTGCGAAATTCCTAAAAGCCCTATGGGGTCAATAGACATAATTATTTGTCCATTGCCAAGTAATGCTGTTCCACTAAAGAGTGGATGATCTTCCATTATGCCAACAAGAGGTTTTTGCACTACATCTAGTTGACCTAAAAATTTATTTACAACAACTGCGAGCATATTATCTTTTATATTTAGAACAACTATAGATAATGGTTCATCAGTTTTAACATTTTCATCAAGCATTGATTTTATAAATAAAAGAGGAATAACCTCACCTCTTATATAAACAAATGGCTCGTTATGAAGATATTCTATCTCTTCTCTTTGAAGTTTTACAGTTTCAGATACACTATCCATAGGTATGCCATAATGAATATCATTCATTTGAATATGAAGAAGTGATGTAACAGCTAGTGACATCGGAATGGAAAGAAAAATAGTTGTACCTTTATTTGCTTGAGTTTTAATTTTGATAGAACCACCAAAATTTTCTATTGATTTTCTTACAACATCCATGCCTACACCACGACCACTAAATTCTGTTATCTCATCAACAGTAGATAAGCCTGGTAATAAAACAAGTTCTGCAAGTTCATTTTCACTTAATGCATCAATTTGTTCATAAGTCATCAGACCCTTTTCAAGAACTTTATTTACAACTCTATCTGTATTTATGCCAGCACCATCATCTATAATTTCTATAATAATTTTATCAGATTGTGCATATGCTTTTAAATTAATATTTCCATTTACACTTTTACCTTTTTTTTCTCTAATATCTGGCAACTCTATACCATGATCAAGAGAATTTCTCATAATATGAATCATTGGATCTGCTAACATTTCAATCATGTTTTTATCAAGTTTAGTTTCACCACCCTCCATGGTGAGATTCACTTTTTTCTCAAGCTTTTTAGATATATCTCGAACAAGTTTAGGATATCTATCAAAAACATAAGAAATTGGCAACATTCTCATACCCATAATTAAATCTTGAAGCTGTTCTGAAAGACGATTTATGAAAATATACTTCTCCATAATCTCCCTTTTTATAACATCATGGGTCATACTAATTACATTATCAGCTAAATATGGCAAAGAATTTTTTGCAACCAGTAATTCACCGACTACATTCATTAAGCTATCAATTGACTCCTGCTCTATCTTAACAGTTTTTCCAACTATAGATTTTTTAGAATTCTCTTTCGTCTCTACATTATTTTTATTAACTATCTCTTGCGTTGATTTTTTATTTTCTTGTTCCACATTAGGCTCATCTGCAGTTTTAGTTATTTCAACTTCTGAAATCTGTTTTATTTCAGTAGAAATCAACTCATTTATATCTAATTCTTTATCTAAAAAAGACTGAATTTCATTTTTTGTCAATAAAGTATCAGGCATCGATGGAATATATTTTCTAACCTTTTCTATCATATAAATAATTCTTTGTAAATCATCATCATTATTTACATAGTCTAATGCTTTATGCTGTTGTCTTAAAATATTTTTTACAGCTAACTCTATGTTTTTACTATCTTCAACAGCAATCTCTTTAGATATTTTTGAACTATCAGAATTTACTTCTTTTGTTTTAGTATTACTAGGATTATTTCCTATATAAACTTCACCTTTATAAATATTTGAAAAGAAATCATTTAGTTTATCAACATCTTCTTCATTTATTAAACCAGAAATATTTAAAAATCTTTGTAATTGTGCATATTGAAGAGTATTTTCACCAACAAGAGACATAGCTTTTTTGGCTTCTGCTATTATTAAATTTAAATCTGAATTTTGTATAACAGATTTTAATTCTTTAAGAGAGTCTAATTTATGATTAGCGTCTCCCATATTTATTTGAAGTAATGATGATATATCTAAAGGTAAAAACTGAAGTTCATCAATAAAGTTAAATAGTGAATCTAGTATATCCTCATAGGTAGCATATATATACGCAACTATATGTGTTCTTAATAACATACCTTCTTTATCTTCTTCACCACTTAAGGTAGCTTTAGAATTTTCATCACTTATGCATGAGTAAACACCTAAAACCTTGTCTTCTAAAAGAGATAGAGCATATGCAGGATCATTACCATAAACCATACATGATTCATCAATATCAAATACTACTGCATATAAATTTTCATTTTGAGTATACTCTTCATTTAGCTCTGCATTATTAAACACTATTTTTTTAGTATCTATCCCATTTAACATATTAAGAGGTAAATTGATAACATTTAATTTATCTTCTGTCAATGTAAATGGTATTTCCCATTGAACCTCATTTTCTAATGTTTTACCCATTTGGTTATTTAAATTTTCTATAATATTTTTAACTATAGCCTCATCAGATTTTATAATACCTTCACTTTCCTCTGCCGCTTCAATTAAATTTAAAACCTCATCAAAAGCATTATAAAGTGCATCTATCATTCCATCAGCAAATTCTAATTCTTTAGATCTTAACATATCTAAAAGATCTTCAGCATAATGAGTAATATCTCTTACACTATCAAAACCAACAATTCCACTTCCACCTTTTAGAGTATGGGCTGCACGAAATACAGAATTAAGCAACTCTGGATCATCACCATTAATATTTTCAATATTTTGATCAATAAAGGCTAAATTTTCTCTTGCTTCACTTAAAAACTGCTCTAATAATGGATCCATGCTATCTCCCTTAATCTTTTAATAAAATATTTATATATGCTTGAAGTAAATCAGGCTTAATTGGTTTAGTTTCAAAAAGATTAGCACCAACTTTATATGCAGCGATTTTGTCATCATCTTTTTCTTGTGTTGTAACCATAATTACAGGTACAAATTTATAATCACTTTGTTTTCTCAAATCTACAATAAATGTATATCCATCCATAATTGGCATATTTACATCAACAAGATAAAGATCAATTTTAGTATTTAAACTTTTCTCTAATGCTTCCATGCCATTTTCTGCTTCAACCACTTCTATATTCATAGTATTTAATATAGAACCATGATAATTTCTTATTGTTTTTGAATCATCTACAACCATCACTTTTAACATAATATCTCCTAAAAAAATTCTATTTCTTTTTGATCATGAGCTCCAAGTTTGCCAGAAAATGAATCTCGCCTATCCTTAGCTATATCAAGTATTTCTAATAATTTTTTATTAAAATCTGCAAATGCATCAGTAGATATTTGATTATCAACTTTATATAAATTCTCAAAAAGTTCTAAATTACTTTGTACACTATCAATTGCTTCTATAGTAGCAGTTAACTGCTGTGAAATAATATCTTGGTATTGTAAAGATGTAGTAGCATTATCATCTAATTCTATATTATTATTTTCTATAAATTTAGTAAGCATTATCATAGAATCTTGAGACATTTTAATAGTATCTTGTTCAACTTCTCTAATATGTGTAAGAAGCTCACTTATTGATGATAAAATATTCATAATATCTCCTTAAATCTATGGCAGTCTTAAAACTCTAGTAATGGCTTGTTTTAACTGAGCTGGATTAAATGGTTTTACTATCCATCCAGTTAGCCCTAAAGCTTTACCTTTTTGTTTAAGTTCCGCCTTTGTCTCTGTTGTTAACATCAAGCATGGTGTTCTACTTGTCGAACTTACCTTTCTTAAACCTTCTAAAAACTCAAGTCCATTCATTACAGGCATATTAAGATCTGTAATGATTAAATCTGGTGTCATACCAGCTTCAATTTCCGCTAAAGCAACTTGAGCCTCTGTATACTGTTTAACTTCTATTGGCATAGAACTTGTCACCATCCTTGTTGAAGCTAAAGCAGTTTCACTATCATCTACAAATATTACTAATGGCATATTATTCTCCTATTTTTGGTAAATTAATGTATTATCTATTTTTTTTGCCTTAAAGACAGAGACAATACGACTCATATATTCAGCATGACCTAAAAGAACATATCCACCTGAATTTAACATATCATAAAACGTCATTGCTACCTCTTTTTTTGATGCATCATCAAAATAAATCAACATATTTCTTGAAAAAATAATATCGAATTTCCCAAGTCTTCTCATATGATCTTTATTAAATATATTTATAACTTTAAAGTCAACACTTCCATGAAGATCTTTTATTAAACTATAGTTTTGTTTTGTTTTTTTAAACCATTTTTTTATAATATCCTTTGGTATATTATGAATTGAACGCTGTGTATATTTTGCCTCTTTTGCTTTCTCTATTACAGTTGAATCTATATCAATTCCAACAATCTCAATGTCTCTTTGTTCCACAATATTTGCTTCTTCTAGTATGTGAAGTACTATGGAATATGGTTCTTCACCAGTAGAACATGGTGCAGATAAAATTCTAATAGGCCTAGAAGATGGCAATATTTTATGAAGTTCAGGCAATATGTTATTTGCTATAACTTCAAATTGATCTTTTTCTCTAAAAAAATAAGTTTCGTTTACAGTAACTGCATTCATTAATTCTTGAAATTCTTCACCATTTTTATCTTCAAAACGAAGTTTAAAAAAGTATTTTCTAAAGTTATTAATCTCTAATTGTTTTGAACGAGTTTCTACATGTTTTAAAAGTTTATCAAAGTGCTTCTCTTTTTCAAGATATATCCCACTTTTTCTATAAATAAATTCACCCATTTTTAAAAAATTTTCATCTGATAAAAAACTAGACACCACTTATCCTTTAATCATCTTAATTGCACTATCAACTGCAAAATTAACATAAACACTTTTATTAAATCTATTTTTTAAAGACTCTAACAACTCTACATCACTTAATTCTCCAATTTCTCCCATATAATCAACTGCTGTCATCGCGACATTGATATCTTTTTCATTTTCTAAAAGCTCAACTAACATATCTCTTGATTCAGCAAAATCAACATCTCCTAAAACATTAATAGCAAAAATTCTCAAGTCTCTATCATCACCAATTAAAAATTTTACTATGTAATACTTTATTGCACTTCCATAATTTCTTAAAATAGATATACCTAAGTTTCTAACATAAGCATTTTCTACTTTTAGTAGCCCCATTATAGATTCAATCAGCTTATTATTTGGCTCCATCAATGATATTACCGATGCAATCTTAGTCAAGATTTTTTTATCTATAGTATCATTTTGAATTAAAGAAATTAGGTATTTTCC
Organism: Sulfurimonas sp.; assembly: GCA_021648465.1. Taxonomy (GTDB): domain Bacteria; phylum Campylobacterota; class Campylobacteria; order Campylobacterales; family Sulfurimonadaceae; genus Sulfurimonas. The sequence goes on from JAKISR010000002.1 coordinate 49,556, forward strand.
TGTTGAATCAAACTTTGCTATTTCTTCTATAGCATAGTCTTTATATCCCATATTATCACTAGTTTCAAAAAAGTCAATAGCTTCTTCAAGAGTTAAAAGTTTTGGTAATTCATCTACTTCTTGCTTAATATGCTTTTTAATTAAAGCCATTTAATTCTCCTTCTATTTTAATGTGGTAACTTTTTTTAAAATTTTCATAAAATCAAGTTGTTCTGATACACCACCCATATCAAATGCAACTTTTGGCATTCCATATACAGTAGCACTCTCTTCACTTTCACCTAAAGTATACGCACCAGCTTTTTTAAGTTCAACCATACCATTTGCTCCATCATCCCCAATACCAGTTAATAAAACTGCTACAACATCTGAAGGTTTAAAAGTTTTAGCAGCACTTAACATCATCTCATTCACACTTGGTTGAAAATATGCATCACCTTTATCATTATTCTCTCTAATTATTACTTTACCAGAAATTTTTTTAGTAAAATTAAGATGTGTACCACCTTTTGCTATATATATGTTTCCAGGTAAAACTTCCATATTTTTTGAGGTTTCATATACATTTAATTTACTAGCTCTATCAAGTCTTGATGCAAAAGATTGTGTAAATTGTTCTGGCATATGTTGCACTATGCAAACAGGATATTTATAATCAAGAGGAAGTGAAGCACATAGCTGTTCTATTAAACCTGGACCTCCTGTAGATGAGCCAATTAAAATTATTTTTTCTATTTTTTCATTACCTACTTTTGCTTGTGGCTTTTGGCTTCTTTGTTGATTAGGTCTTTCTCTTTGTACTCTGCTAATGCTTCTACTTTTAAGTCTTCTTTTTGGTATAAGACTTAAAGATTTAATCTTTTGTAATATCTCATGTCGATTTTCATTTCTACCAACATTCATTGTTCCTGGTTTTGGAATGTAATCTATTGCTCCTAAGCTTAATGCATCCATAGTAATATCTGCATCTGCAGTTGTTAATGAACTTATCATCAATATTGCAGTTGGTTTTTTTTTCATTATTTGCTTAACAGCTTCTATGCCATCCATTACGGGCATATTAATATCCATTGTTATAACATCATATTGAGTTTCTAAAGCTTTACTTACGGCTTCTTGTCCATTTTTTGCTATATCTATTTCAAAATTAAGTACTGAAATTATTTCACTTAGCTGTTTCCTGACAAGGGCAGAATCATCAACAATCAGTATCTTTTTTGCCATTACTCTTCCTTGTTTTGTATAATTTTTTGAATATCCATGTTTAGAATCAATCTGTCACCGTTATCTAAGTATAAAATATTGGTAAAAAGATCATCTTTTTGCTCTTTTATTTCACTATTTTTAACACCTAAAATATCACTGATACTATCTACAATAAAACCTATTTTGCTTTCATTAATATTGCAAACAATAATTTTTGAATCATCGTTAATAATTGCAGGAATATTCAATCTATCAAATAATGAGACAATAGTAACTATTAGCCCTCTAATATTAATAATACCATCAATATTACTTTTACTAAATGCTACTTTTATAGAGTCAACAACATCTATAATTTCAGCAACATATTCAACATCAAAAGCATATTCTTCCTCTGCTAATTTAAAGACAATAACTTCCATATCATTATCATTATCAGATACTATACTATTGTTTTTTGATTTTAAATGTGTACGATTATCATTAAAAATAACCTTTAAAAGGTCTTTGTCAAAAAAAGATATTAATGAATTTTCATCATGAATCACTCCAGCAATCTTGTTACCTTCAAAAGCATTTTTTTTATACTCAATATTTTTAGTTGAAAAGTTTTTTATATCAATTATTTCATCAACTAAAAGTCCTATCGTATCTTCACCATATGAAGTTATCAATATACGATTTTTCTCACTTGAATTATTTTCAAAATTATAATAAGTTCGTAAATCTATAATAGCAATCAGCTCTTCTCTTAAAGTAATTAAACCAAGAAGTTCTTTTTCACTACCTATTATATTTGTAAAATTCACATCGGCAAGTATAATTTCTCTTAAATATTCTATATTTAAAGCAAATTTTTCTTTTCCCATTGCAAAAATTAAAAATCTGTTTGAATCTTCTTCTTCATTTTGTTCAATTTTTATCTTTCCACTATGAATCTCTTTCGCTTGAATATTAACTTTATTTATTTTAGAAAATAAAATATCAAGAGAAAGTATTTGAACTAAAGTATCATCATATTTATAAATAGCTATAACTGGATCGTCATTTTTATTGGCATATTCAATATTTTTTTTATCAATATTTACAGTATTATAAACTTCACTAACCAAAAGAGCATTTGTTGCAAAAGCATTATTTAAGCTTAACAATCTACTATCACTCTTTTTTAAATCTACTGCATCCATACCTAATAAAAGATTTATATCAATCATTGTTATAACATTTCCACCAATTGCACAAAACCCAACTGTACCCTTTGGTCTTAAAGGAAGATCCATAAACATTGGTACTCTAGAGATTTGATTTATATCTTCTGTAGAAATACCATAATTTTCTGAACCATTTTTAATGATTAAAATCTCTTCAATTTGCATTTTGATTATCCCTGTTGAAGCTCATCTGCCATTACAGCTAAATCCTCTACACCCTCACCAATGTGTGAAACAGTCTCTATAATTAATTCACTAGCTTTACGGGACTCCATGGCATTTCTTGCACTCAGCTCTACTGCTTTTTGTATTTCACTAATACCTATCATAACTTGATTCATACCCTCAAGATTTTGATCATTTACAATTTTTAATCCTGTATATCTATCAAGCAAATCAACTAGCATATCAGTAATTTTAATAATATCGTTAATCAAAGCATCTAATGAAGACTGTTCACTTCCTTGAGAAGCTAAAAGATTATTCCAATCAGCTCTAACTATCTCAATTTCAGAATTCATTGACTCAACAATATCATTGATTTTATCTGTATTTGATTCTGAGTCTTTTGCTAAGTTTCTAATATCAGAAGATACAACAGCAAAACCTTTACCAAACTCACCAGCACGAGCTGCTTCGATAGAACCACTAATTGCAAGCATATTTAGCTGAACAATAGAGTTAGAGATATTTCCAACCGTTTTATCAACATTCTTAGTTTCCTTAACTATTACATTTAACTCTTCTGCAGCACCATTACCTTGTGTGATAGAATCATTAAATGCACTTTTAATTTCACTCATTGTATTTTTTACAACCGTAAAAGAGACTTTTAAAAGATCAAAATTTCTTCTAGCAATCTCTATTAGTTTATCAATATCTTTGGCAGCTTCTATACCAGCTTCTATAAGTTCTTTATTATTTAATGCACTTTTATTAGTTGTATGTGATGATGATTCTATCTGATTTAAAGCAGTTGTAACATCCTCTAAAGCATTTTGAATATCTTCCATTGAGCCACCAATTGTATCAGCAGATAAAGCTATGTCTTCCGCTGATTTCATTGTGTCTGTAGAGTATTTCAACTCTTCTGCTAAATTTGAGAGTTCCTTTATATCATCTTCTGTTTGAGCAAGAGCATCTGATTGAATATCTATACCATTTAAAGTTTTTTCTACAGATTGAGCAATCTCACTTGAAGCACTAGCAATATCTTGTGACCCTTCATTTATTTTAGAAACAATATCACTAAGTTTTTGAGTATGTGTATTTACACTTCTTGCTGCTTCAACAGAATAAACTGCTATTTTTGTAAGCTCTTCCATCTTAAGACTAAGTGAATTGCCTTTTGTTCCATTAGAAGAGATAATTACAGTAGTATCACCAATACTGGTGATTATATTATCTATGCTACCTTGGATTTTATTTACAAGTTCTGAGATAAACTCAGCATTTTTTTCACTCTCTCCAGCTAAAGCACGAGTTTCATCAGCAACGACTGCGAAACCTTTACCATGCTCTTTTGCACGACTAGCTTCAATTGCAGCATTTAATGCTAAAAGATTTGTTTGATCAGCAATTTTTGCGATAAAACCAACTGCATTACCAATATTTTGTGATGAAATTTTTAACTCTTCAGATTTTGTTGAAGATTCTTTTGCAACTTTTACCGCAATATCCATTCTTGTAACAGAATCACTTATTTTATCAACTGAAGACATAATATTGTCTCCTGTAGATAAAGTTGAAGAGATAACCATGTTTATAGTTGAGTTCATTCTACTAATATTGCTGTTTATACTCTTTACATTTGATAAAGCTTGTTCACTCGCCCCATTATTTTCTTCAGCAGCAGTTGCAATCTGCTCCATTGAGGATTTAAGCTCTTCTATAGCACTTACACTCTCTTGAGCATTTTCAAGTATTGTCATTGAAACACCAGCTATACTCTCACTTATTTGCTGTTGCTTTGCCAATGTTCTTTGACGTCTTTTGTCATTTCCACCAGATACAGCTGTAGATAAAGATGAATCTGAATTATTTTTTTTTACTAATGCCATTATAAATTCCTTTTAATCTTAATCTAGAGTTGCATAAAGTTCAAGAGCTTTTTTAATATCTTCTCTTGATGGCTTAATTCTAATAGAAACATATTTTGTATTTCCAGATTTATCAACTGAGCGAAGTACTGTTGCATACACCCAGTAGTGACCCCCACCTTTTCGAGCATTTTTAACATATCCTGTCCAAAAACCTTTACTTTGAACATCATCCCAAAGAGATTTAAAAGCTGCCCTTGGCATATCTGGATGTCGAACCACATTATGTGGCTGTCCAATCAAATCTTCTCTATTCATATTTGCTATTTTTAAAAAAGAATCACTTGCATATTCTACTATCCCTTTTTCATCTGTTTCACTTAGTAAATATAAGTCATCATATAAAACTTCACCATCTTCCAAGAATGTTAAGCCATCAGTAGAAATATCATTTTTATTATTTGACACTGGAAACCTCCGCTAATAAATTGTGGAAATAGTATACTACAAAAAAGTGTCATAAAGTGTCAAAAAGAGTTAGATATAGGTAAAAATAAAAATTTATTGTCTATGTTGCAAAAAGTTACTATTTAATTATGTTGTATGTTGTTTAATCAGATTATATGAGTAAAAACCCCTCTTACAAAGGGTTTTTATAAGAAAAGAATATATTTATTATTTAGATATTATCACGAATACCTAAATCTTCAACTAGTTTAAGATAAGAATCTTTATCTTTTCTTTTAAAATATTTCATAAGACGACGACGTTGTCCTACTAATTTTAATAATCCTAATCTAGATGCATGATCTTTCTTAAAAGTTTTTAAGTGCTCAGTTAGTTCACTTATTCTTTGTGTTAATAGTGCAATTTGAACTTCACTTGAACCAGTGTCATTTTCTTTGCGACCATACTTTGTTACAATTTCTTGTTTTTTAGCCGAATTTAAAGCCATAATAGCCTCCAAAAGGTATATTAATCTAACTGTTATACATATAATAATGTATAAAGCTGAAGTGAAATAATATCCAATTTCTTCTTTTATTTCAACTTCTTTTGATATAATCAACAAAAAAATAAATTAAAGAAAAAATATGTTAATAACTCGTGCTAGTGAATATGCAATACTCTCTCTTATAGTTTTATCAAAAGCCCAATCTCCAGTAGACAGTGAAACATTATCTAATCAGCTTATGATTCCTAAAAGTTTTTTAGCAAAAATTCTACAAACTTTAGCAAAAAAAGATATATTAAAATCATATAAAGGTGTTAATGGTGGATTTGCTCTTTTGTTAGAGCCTAAAAATATTAATATGCTTCAAATAATATCATGTGTTGAAGGCAAAGCACCAGCTGTTTTTGATTGTGCTGCATCAATTCAAGATTGTCCATCTGATAGAGCACAAATGTGTTATATCTGGCCTTTTTTAAATAAACTTCAAGGTAGAATAGATTCTTTTTTAGCAGAACTTACATTAAAAGATTTGTTAGAGTAATCACTTGGCAAAAAAATTAACTCTAAAACAACAAATTGGTATATCTTTAAACTTTATATTAGGACAAAAAGATTTAAGTGTAGTTCTTTTTGTATTAGCGATATTGGCTATTATTATTGTTCCTCTCCCATCTGGAATATTAGATGTATTATTAACTATTTCTATGGCATTAGCTGTTTTAATATTACTAATTTCTCTGTATGTACCAAAACCAACTGATTTAACAACCTTTCCAACACTTATACTTATACTCACTCTTTTTAGATTATCTCTAAATATTGCTACTACAAGAATGATTCTTAGCCATGGCCATGAAGGTCCTGAAAATGTTAGTAGTATTATTAGTAGTTTTGGAAACTTTGTTGTTGGTGGTAATTATGTCATAGGTATTATAGTTTTTTCAATTTTAGTTCTTATAAACTTTATGGTAATTACAAAAGGTTCCACAAGAGTTGCAGAAGTTGCTGCTCGTTTTACACTTGATTCTATGCCTGGAAAGCAAATGGCAGTTGATGCTGATTTAAATGCTGGGCTTATTGATGACGCTGAAGCAAAACAAAGAAGAGCAGAAATTCTTAAAGATGCAAACTTTTATGGAGCGATGGATGGTTCTTCTAAATTTGTAAAAGGTGATGCAGTTGCTAGTATTATCATTACACTCATCAATATTATTGGTGGTTTTTTAATTGGTGTATTTCAACATGATATGACAGTTGGTGATAGTGCATCAACATTTACTCTTCTAACTATTGGTGATGGATTAGTTGGTCAAATTCCTGCTTTAATCATATCAACTGCTACTGGTATTATGATTACTCGTAGTTCAGGAGATGGTGATAATTTTGCAGATGGTGCCATTAATCAGATGATGGGAAATGCAAAAATTATGATGATAGTTGGTTTTATTATGATTCTTTTTGCTCTAGTTCCTGGTTTACCAACGGCATCTATGGGCTTTATAGGTATTTTATTTACCCTTCTTGGTTGGGCTATATATAAATATGACAAAGGTGAACTTAGCATACTTGATGTAAACGATGTACTTTCAAATAGGTCCAAAAAGATACAAAAAAAAGAAGCGATAAAGCCAGAAAAATCTAATGAAGAGATAGCAAAAGAGGAGGAAAAAGCACTCGAAGATATACTTAAAGTTGAAATGCTTGAACTCACTCTCGGATACCAACTCATACGTTTAGCAGATAAATCCCAAGGTGGAGACTTACTAGAACGTATCCGTTCAATGAGACGGAAAATCGCATCAGATTTTGGTTTTTTAATGCCACAAGTGAGAATTAGAGATAACTTACATCTTCAACCACAAGAGTATCAAATTCTCTTAAAAGGTATCTCAATTGGAAGTGGAACTATTATTCCTGATAAATTTTTAGCAATGGATAGTGGCATGGCTACTGGTGAAATTACTGGAGAAGCTACAAAAGAGCCAGCATTTGGGCTTGATGCTATGTGGGTTTATGCTGAGCAAAAAGAAGATGCTATTATAAATGGATATACTGTTGTAGATCCTGCTACGGTTATATCTACACATATGAGTGAACTTGTTAAGAAAAATGCTGAAGATCTATTAACGCGTCAAGAAGTACAAACTCTTATAGACAAAATTAAAGATGACTTTCCTGTTATTGTAGACGATGTTATGAAGGTTGCTTCAATTGGTCTAATTCAAAGAATATTAAAATCTCTTCTGCATGAAAAGATTCCTCTTAAGGATATGCTTACTATATTAGAAACTATTGCTGATATTGCAGAATTTACAAAGAATGTAGATATTATTACAGAACAGGTTCGTGCTAAATTAGCTCGTATAATAACTCAAATGTACGCAGGTGAAGATGGAGTTATAAGACTTCTTACATTTGATACTTCATCAGAACAACTAATGCTTGAAAAATCTCAAGATCAAGAAGGTAGTAAAACTCTTCTTTTAAATGTTGCAGAGATAAATTCTCTTATACAAGCTACTAGTACTAAAGCAGCTGAATTACTTCAAAAAGGTGTATCGCCTGTTGTAATTATAGTTGATCCTGCTCTTAGACGTGGAGTTGCAGAGATATTAGAGAGATTCTCACTTGATGTTGTAACACTTTCACATGCGGAGATTGATTCAAGTGCAACATTTGAAGTTATGGGATCTATCTCTATAGCTGAGCCACAATAAGATTTTGCCTCTTTTAGAGATCAATTTTTATTTAAAAAATAAATTATAAATTAAGGAAAAAAATGAACAAAAAAATAATTCATCACTTATCACATATTGATCTCGATGGCTACAGCTGTCAATTAATTATGAAATACACTCCTCATATATTATATAACTATAATGCTAATTATGGTGCAGAAGTAAAACAAAAATTAGAAATGATTTTAGAAAATATAAAAAAAAATAATGGTGATGCAACAATTTTAATAACTGATTTAAATTTAACTGCTAATGAGTCTAAATGGTTAAATAATGAAGTAGACACCAATAATAACATAGAGTTAATACTACTAGATCATCATGGAAGTGGTGAGGATAGTGCAAATAAATATGATTGGTACTATCTTGATACTTTAAGATGTGCAACCAAAATTACATATGACTATGCAAAAGAGTATTTTGAACTTAATGAGCCAACATGGATGAATAAGTTTGTAAATGTTGTAAATGCTGTTGATTTGTGGAAAATGCAAGAGAGTGAAAACTTTGAATATGGGAAAGTGTGTATGCGTCTTATTGCTGAAACAAGAGAATTAAATAAAGTGATGTTTGGAGATGTAGACAATGACTATAAAATATCACTTCTTTTAGAAGCTACTAAGTTTTTAAACGAAGAAAATGCTCCAATAATCTTAGATGAAAATATACATAAATTAAAGAAAAATTTTTTTAAAAAAGAAAAAAATAATACTTTAGATAATTTAGCAACAGAGTTTATAGTTAAACTTCTCGGTCAAGCTAAAAAAGAAAAAACAATATACTATAAAGGTTATAAAGGTTATTTAAGTTATGGAGTCGGGAACACTTCTATAGTTGGTAATGGTTTTTTAATTGCTTATCCTGAATATGATTTTATAGTTGACATTAGCTATCGTGGAACAATGAGTCTTAGAGCAAACAATAAAGTTAATGTTGCACAAATTTCAAAAGAGTGGGCAAATGGTGGTGGACATCCTAATGCTGCTGGTGGTCGTATAATTGGATTTAAAGAGCAATACAGATATGATAAAGTTAAACAGCAAATAGAAAAAATAATAAATGATAAAGAAGCTATCGCTGGTAATTTAAACTATAAAAAAGAGGAATAAATTATATATAAGAGTATAAAAACAACTGTATAAACTCTAACAATAAATGAACTATTTAAAATAATTAAATAAATAAAAATAATTAATTTTAGTAATCATAAGCCACTTTATAAGTTGGATCATCCTCTTCATATGAGCAGTGCGGTCCAGCTTTTTTAAGTATGGCTTTACAATCTGCTGATAGATGACGAAGAAGAAGATTCTTACCACTATCTTCATATTTTTTAGTTATCATATCAATAGCTTCAACTCCTGATGAATCCATAACCCTTGTATTTTTAAAATCAATTACAACTTTAGGTGGATCATTTGGTATATCGAAATTATCTCCAAAGGTAGTTGCACTTCCAAAAAATAGAGGGCCATCAAGCTCATATACTTTAGTTCCATCTGCTTCTGAGTGAATTTTAGCAGTTATTCTTGCATGTTTCCAAGCAAAAGCAAGAGCAGAGATGATAACACCAGCGATAACCGCGATAGCTAAATCTTCAACAACAGTTATAACAGTAACCGTAACCATTACAAAAGCATCTGTACGGGGCATTTTGTTAAGTCTTGAAAAACTAGACCACTCAAAAGTACCTATGCTTACCATAAACATAATTCCAATTAGAACCGCTACTGGAATAGCATTTAAAACACCACTCATTGATACAACTAGAATGATAAGTCCAACTGCCGCAACAAATGATGAGAGTCTTCCAATACCACCAGATGTATAGTTGATGATACTCTGTCCAATCATAGCACATCCAGCCATTCCACCAAAAAATCCACAAGTAATATTTCCAGTACCCTGAGCTACACACTCTTTGTTTGCAGAACCACGAGTATTACTAAGTTCATCTAGAACAGATAATGTAAGAAGTGACTCAATGATACCAACCATTGCTACAATAACAGCAAATGGAAGAACTAAAATAATAGCATCAAGACTAAATAAGTAATCACTTACTACAAAAGTTGGAAGTTGACCAGCAAATTGACTCATATCAGATAGACCACTTAGAAGTAGTGTATTTGTTCCAGTCAGATAAACCCCTACAGTCACAGCAATTATTGCTACAAGACCTGCTGGAACTGCTTTAGTAAATTTTGGAAGTGTATACATAATAGCCATAGTAACAAGAACTAAAATATACATCATGTAGTTTTGTCCTTCAAAGAACTTAAATTGAGCAGTAGCAATCACAATAGCCAAACCATTTACAAAACCGTGAATCGCAGGAGTTGGAACAAGGCGGATAAATTTACCAAGCTTTAAAGCACCTATACATACTTGAATAATTCCAGCAACAACAGTAGCAAGAAGAATATAGTGAAGCACTCCCATTGCAAGAGCTTCACCAACTATGCCTTGTGCAGACAACATCTCATTTACTTGAAGTGAAAGCCCAACTAAAACAATAGCAACTGCTCCAGTAGCTCCAGATATCATCCCCGGTTTACCACCTATTAAAGCTGTAATAAAACCTAAAATAAAAGCAGTATAAAGACCAACTATAGGACTAACACCAGCTATAAAACTAAAAGCAATAGCTTCAGGAACTAAGGCAACAGCAACAACTAAACCAGATAAAATGTCATTTTTGATGTTTTTTGATGTATATTTTTTTAAATCAAACAACTATTCAGCCTTTAGTGAGCTTAATTGCTCTAACACTTTTTCTTGTTTTGCAGTAGCATCACTTAAAAGTGTGTGATTTTTTTCTAGTACATTTTGGGGAGCGTTTGCTACAAATCTTTCATTGTTAAGCATACCACCAAGTTTATCTATCTCTTTTTGGAGCTTCTCATCTTGTTTAGTTAGTTTTTTGATGATTGGAGTTAAGTCTATAGAGTCTGTTGGGATGAAAGTCTCACATTTATCTGCTATGTCACTTACAGAGTTTTCTATTTTATTTTCAGTAAACTCAACCACTTCAACTTTAGCAAGTTTAATTATAAACGGAAGCATCATCTCTTTGTCTTTTTCACTTATGCCATCAATTTTTACAAAAGCTTTTTCGATTTTTTGGTTTGCTAAATCAACTAAAACTTTTGCTCTTCTGATAGATACGATGGCATCTATAATTATCTCAAACTTTTTCTCTTCTTTTCGTTGTTTAGTTTTAAAAGGATACTTTTTAATCATGATAGACTCAGAGTCCTCAAGAGTTGTTCCTGATAGCTCATGGTATAGATACTCAGTGATAAAAGGCATAAAAGGGTGAAGAAGTTTCATAGCTTCTTTAAAAACTGCTCCAAGTTCAACTATTGAGTCTTTATCAGCTTTACTTAGCTCAATTCCCCAACCACAAAACTCATTCCAGATAAATTTGTAAATTACTAATGCAGCATCATTAAATTTGTACTCATCTAAGTATGTGCGAACCTCTGCTGTGGCAAAATTTAGGCGACTTAACATATAACGACCTAAGTCAGTTTCAACACAAAAGCCTGCTAAATCAGGAAAAGTATCAACATTTATTTGTAGGTATTTAGAAGCATTATAAAGTTTGTTTGTAAAGTTACGGTTTTGTTCAAGTTTTTCTGTACTCATGCGGATATCACGACCTTGAGCAGCAGAGATAGCAAGAGTAAAACGAAGTATATCAGCAGAGTATTTGTTTACCATATCAAGTGGGTCAATAACATTACCTTTTGATTTACTCATTTTATCGCCATTTTCATCACGAACAAGGGCATGAAGATAGATATGGTTAAATGGAAGCTGACCATTAAAGTTTTCACCCATCATCATCATTCTAGCTACCCAGAAGAAAAGGATATCAAAACCAGTAATTAGAAGTGTATTTGGATAAAAATCTTTCATATCTTTTGAAGTGAAAAGTTTGTCCATCTCACTATCGCCATTTCCCCAACCTAAAGTTGAAAATGGCCATAAAGCAGAACTAAACCAAGTATCAAGAACATCAGGGTCTTGAGTTAAGTTTTTACCTGCACATTTAGGACAAGCCTCCGGATGCTCATCTTGTGAAGCAAACTCATGCTCACAATCATCACAGTAAAATACTGGGATTTGATGTCCCCACCAAAGTTGACGAGAGATACACCAATCACGAAGTTCACCCATCCAAGAGTTGTAAGAGTTAATCCAATGAGGTGGAAAGAATGTAGCTTCACCATTGTTTGTTTTCTCAATAGATTTTTGAGCAACTTCTTTGCGTAAAAACCACTGTTTAGAGATATAAGGCTCAACGACACTTTTACATCTGTAACAATGCCCAACTTGGTGTTTATGATCTTCAATCTTAACCATAAAACCCTCTTCATCAAGTCTTTTAACTATAACCTCACGAGCCTTTAATCTATCAAGACCTTTGAACTCTTCAGCATAATTATTTAAAATACCTTTTTCATCAAAAACTGTAATAAATTCTAAATCGTGTCTTTTTCCAACTTCATAATCGTTTTGATCATGTGCAGGAGTTACCTTAACAACACCAGTCCCAAATTCCATATTTACATGAGTATCTGCAATAATTGCCACTTCACGACTTAAAAGTGGAAGTTTGATTTTTTTACCGATTAAATTTTTATAACGCTCATCATCAGGATGAACCATAACAGCAGTATCACCAAAGTAAGTCTCAGGACGAGTAGTTGCAACTTCTACAAAGCCACTTCCATCAGCAAATGGATATTTGATATGGTAAAACTTTCCATCAGTATCTTCATGTTCAACTTCGATGTCACTAAGTGCACCATCATGTGTACACCAATTGACCATGTAGTTTCCACGAATAATAAGACCATTGTTATATAGATGAACAAAAGCCTCTTTTACAGATTTTTGAAGACCACTGTCCATTGTAAAACGTTCACGATCCCAAGCAGGAGTTACACCCATTTTGCGAAGTTGTTCTGTCATAATCCCAGCAGACTCCTCTTTCCAAGCCCAAACTCGCTCTAAAAACTTTTCACGACCTAACTCTTCTTTTGTAGTACCCTCAGCAAGAAGCTGTTTCTCTACAACATTTTGAGTAGCAATACCAGCATGGTCAGTCCCTGGTTGCCATAGAGTTTTATAACCATCCATTCTCTTATAACGAGTTATGATATCTTGAAGTGTAAATGTTAGAGCGTGACCAATATGCAGACGACCTGTAACATTTGGTGGTGGCATCATGAGGGAAAATTTTTTTCCCTCTTTTTGAATACCTTTATTTCCATCAATCTCAAAGTATTTTCTATCTTCACATATTTTGTAAAATTTATCTTCTATATTTTGTGGTTCGTAGCTGTTTGTTGACATCTATTTTTGCCTTAAATAAGTCTTATATTTTCGCGATTATATCTAAAGACAAATGAGAATTTGCTTAGATATTAGTGATTTATTTAAAGTATATTTTTGTATAATCACACTCTAAAAATTATAGGAGTATGATTTGCCACTTTCGCGTCTAAATCAAGAACAGTATGCTGCTGCTACTTCTACAGATAAACAAAATCTTATTATCGCTTCTGCTGGAACAGGAAAAACTTCTACTATTGTTGGTCGTATTGCTCATCTTTTAGGTTCTGGTATAAAACCACAAGAGATTTTACTTCTCACTTTTACAAATAAAGCAGCCGCAGAGATGATAGCAAGAGTTGCTGAGTTTTTTGGTAAAGATATTGCAACCATGATAGATGCTGGAACTTTTCATGCAGTTAGTTATAGATGGCTGAAAAAACAAAATAAAAAAGTTATTTTAAAACAACAAAGAGAGTTAAAAACTCTTTTTAGAAGTGTTTTTGAAAAACGCTCATTTGAACATATTGGTGCTGAAATAACTCCTTATGGTGGAAATCATCTTTATGATTTGTACTCTTTTTATCAGAATACAGAACTCCAAAGTGATTTTGAGAATTGGGTAGTAAACTCTTACCCTGAACATGAGCTTTTTGCTCTGATATATGCAGATATTGTTGATGAGTTTGAGAATTTAAAAAAAGAGTATGGCTTTGTTAATTTTAACGATTTACTACTTAATTTTAGAGATATTTGTAATACAACAGAACTTGGATACAAGGAAATTTTAGTAGATGAATATCAAGATACAAATGCTTTGCAAGGGACACTTTTAGATGCGATAAAACCTCCATCACTTTTTTGTGTTGGTGATTATGATCAAAGTATTTATGCTTTTAATGGTGCTGATATATCTATAATAAGCTCATTTTCTACAAAATTTCCAGAATCTAAAGTTCATACACTTACTAAAAATTATCGCTCAACTAAGACTATTTTATCTCTTGCTACAAAAGTGATAGAGCATAACGAAAGAATCTATCCCAAGCAGTTAGAAGTTACAAGAAATGCACCATCATATGCTCCAAAACTTTTAGTTTATGATGAACTATTTGATCAGTATCATGCGATGGCGGCACAAATTAGAGATTCACAAACACCACAAGAAGAGATAGCAGTTATTTTTAGAAATAATTCTTCTGCTGATGGCATAGAAGTTGGACTTCGAGAGTTAGGAATTCCATGTAAAAGAAAAGGCGGAACAAGTTTTTTTGATTCACGTGAGGTTAAAGCAGTTTTAGATTTTTATACATTGCTTATAAATGAATCAGATATGATGAGTTTTATTCATCTTTTTGAGTTTGCCAGAGGGATAGGTAGTGCAATGGCAAAAGAGCTATATATTGCACTTAAAAATCTTGGTGATGGAAGCATATTTTATGGTCTTTATGCACCAGATCAGAGTATAAAAAATCCTTTTGAAAAAAGAAAGTTAAATCATCAACTTGGTCTTTTTGATGATTTTTTAGAGCTTGGAGCAGTTGGTAAATTTGCAAAGCTTGGGTTTGAAGCAAAGTTTATGAAAAACCAGATTTTAAAACATCCAAAACTTACAAAAGACTCTGCAACTTTTTTACATGATTTTTATCTTTTATATCGTGATTTAAAGGGTATAAAACAGCCTAAAACTATAGTAAAAAAAATAGTAAACTCCAATGTATTTAGATATATTGCTGAGGTTCTTTCAAATAAAAGAGCACAATTAAAAGATGGTACGATAGATGAGAAACAAAAAATAGAATCTTTGACAAGAATAACAAGAAAAATGATGCTTTTAGAAGAGTTATCAAAACCTTATAATGAGCACGATAGATTTTTAAATGCAATGATTTTAGGTTCATCTGACTTAACTCAAGGGGAGGGTGTAAATCTGCTTAGTGTTCATGCCTCAAAAGGGTTAGAGTATAAAGAAGTTTATGTGGTTGACTTGATGGATGGACGATTTCCAAATAGAAAACTAATGCACAGAGGTGGCTCACTTGATGAGGAGAGACGACTTTTTTATGTTGCAGTAACTCGTGCAAAAGATATCCTCTATCTAAGCTATGCAAAGTATGACAAGATAAAAAAAATAAACTTTATTGCATCTCAATTTCTTTATGAAGCTGGTTTAGTTCCTAAAGATGAGTTATATAAAGCTTTAGTTCAAAAAGAGATGGATAAAGAGGAAGATTAGCTATTGTTTCTGATTCTTCTAACCTCGATAAAGTAAGTGTTCCCTATATAAATAATATAAAAAATAGCTGCAAAAAATATAACAAATGGTATAAGTGAGACTAAATATAATGCTAATGTTTTTAGTCTTAACGAAGCTTTATTAAAATATTTTACTTGTTTGCCCTCTTCATAACCACAAATATTTGATGATATATCAAATGTTAACATTTTATGAAAAAAGTAATACAGAGGTAAATTAAAAGCTATAATATTAAGTAAAGGTATAAAATAAAATGGGATTAGCAGGATAAATAATATTAACATCACAAATGTCCATTTTAAAATTGAGAGTAGTGAAGCTACTAAATTTGAGTGTCCAATCATTTCAACATCGCTGTAATGTCTTTTTTGTAATTCTTTTAATACACTAGGAGTTAAAAAACCAATAACAATAATAGCAATAAATATAGAGGCATAAATAGTTAAAAAAGTACCAATAGTATAGATTAAAAAAGTTGCTATCCACGAAGTAATAGCATAACTCATTAAAAATTGTATAATTTCCAAACCTTGAAGTTTTGCTGTTAAACTCTCAGTATGTTCTATACCATTTTGCATAGTTGTTTGAGTACTTTGTACATCAAGTGTTGTTAGAGAATCAACCCCTATACCAGCTATAATGAAAAACAAAATATACATAATTATAATTGTGATTATAAAAGGAAATAGGGCAAATTTTAACATTTTTGGTGTTAAAAAATCTTTGACACTTAAAAGCAGTATATTTTCTTTCATCTTTTACTCCATATCTTTTGATTTAGTTTTAATTCCTCTACAATACCTATGGCTAAGTGTAGAGTTTTAACATATTCCATAGCAACTTTATAATCAAGAAGTGAGCTAAATATAGATGGCTCAAACATATCTTTGTTTGATTCTATAGCTAAATGTATATGAGAACCTATAAATGAGACATGAAGTGGATGAGAGGATTTTTGTTTAAAAGTGAGAAGCCTTTTCATCAACGAGTGAGATAGTATATATCTAGCTTCTATTTGATCAGTAGAGTATACAACAAATTCTTTTTCAAACTCAGAGTCATCCATTTTAACTAACTCATCTCTTGCCATATTTTTTGATTGTAACCAGTTGCCAATAATATTTCCAAAACTACTTTGTGCAGAATCTGGAAGTACAACTGTTTGAGCAGTAAAGTTTTTGTTAAACTCTGTAATTATGAAAAGACCTTTAAAAATCGTACTCCAACTATCTCTACCTTTAGAGTTTCTATGTCTTCTTTGAGCGTGAATATCGGAAAACTCAATATTAGTATCATCAATATTACCTTGGACATAATCATTTCCACCCAATCTATCAGGAGTAGAAAATAAATCAGAATGGTTAAATAGATGCTCGGAAATATGCTTTTTATGAGTATAGAGTAAATTGTTATCAATTGCATGTATAAGTGGTTTTATAATATTTTGTTTAAATTCATGGGTATAATCTTTTATCAAAAATTTATACATTATTGTACCAAGTGCAATATATATAAAAATAATATAATCAAAAAAATCTTTTAGTGCTAAAGCGATAATTAACATAATAAGAGTAAAAATAACACCAAATATAATGATTTTTTTTCTAAGAGTTTTTCTATCATCTTCTAATTTTTCTAAAGTTGGAAATAATTTTTGATAATAAAAATTAGTTAATTCACTTACATCTTTCATTTAAGTATATGCTTTAATTAAAAAATTCTTTAACATTAATATTTTTACGCTCATTTTCAACAATTTCAAATACATCTTTTCTAGTGTATTTCATATATGAAGCCATAAAGTTTGTTGGTATCATCTCTATAGTATTGTTATAGTCTGTTACAGCTTGATTATAAGCACGCCTAGCAGCAGATATTTGTTCCTCTACCTCATTTAGTGTATGTTGAAGGTGTATAACATTTTCATTTGCTTTTAAATCAGGATAATTTTCAACTGCAATCATAATCGAACCTAGCGCAGAACTTACTTTAGCATCAAGATGAATTTTTTGCGCATCACTAATATCAGGTTTATTTGCTTCTGCTCTAAGTTTTGTAATCTCTTGTAAAAGAGATTTTTCATGTGTCATATACTTACTAACAGCTACTACTATATTTGGTATAAGGTCATATCTTTTTTTCAAAACTGCATCAACACTTCCAAAAATATTTTCAACTTGATTTTTCTTTGAGATAAGCGAGTTATACATAAATACCAAAATCAATAGAATGATGATTAAAATTATTAGAGAAGTTGACATATTAAAATCCTTATATAAGTAAAGGTAGTTTATCTAAAAAATTATTAAGTATTTGTTATGTTTTGTGCCGCAAGATATCCACTAGCCCAAGCCCAAGCAAAATTATAACCACCTCGTTTACCAACAACATCCAAAACTTCTCCACAAAAGTATAAGTTTTTTTGTTTTAGAGATTGCATGGTTTGTGGATTTATTTCACTTGTATCTACTCCACCACCACTAACTTCACAATGGCGAAAACCATGAGTATCACTCACTTCAAATCTCCAGTTTACCAAAGTATTTGCTATTTTTTTGCTTAGTTTCATACCTATATCATTTCCAGATAAAGATGGTGAGAGTTTTAAATCTTCTAGTATACCTTGAGCCATTTTAAAAGGAATAAAGCCTATTAAAATATCAAGTATTTCTAATTTTGTTTGAGAAGCCAGTTTATTTATATGAGTTGATATTTGTTTAGTATTTTTGGATGGTAGTAAGTTTATAGATATATCAACTTTTGCATACTCTATTAGAGCTATGCTTGCTCTTTGAGATATATCTAAAATTGCAAAACCTGAAATTCCATAATTTGTAAAAAGTATATCTCCACTGCACGAGAAGTCAATTTTATTATTTATCAGTAATGTGACATCTCCATTTATTTTTGCGCCACTCATTTTATGTGTTATTTTTGAAGTTAAGTGAAGTTGAACTAAAGATGGATATGTTGGAATTATCTTGTGTCCAAATTTTTGTGCAAAATTAAGTCCATCTCTGTTTCCACCAAGATGTGAAGCTGCCTCAGAACCAGTAGCAACAACAACCGAATCATAATCATTAACAATATCTTTGATATTTGTAATTTTAGAGTTAGTATGTATAGTAACACCAAGATTTTTAGCAGTATTTAGAAGAAGTGAGATTACACTTTTTGCTTCATTGCTAAGTGGATAAGCTCGTCCATCACTTTTAACCTCAAGTAAAAGACCTATGCCATGGCAAAACTTTTCAAACTCAGTAAAACCAAATTTTGCTAAAGCAAACTTTGTAAATAAAGGATTTTCACTAAAGAAATCATTGGAGGTTAGATTTTTATTTGTAATGTTACAACGACCATTTCCAGATACTAAAATTTTTTTGCCACACTTAGAGTTTTGCTCAAATATATCAACATGTGATTTCTCTTTAGCACAAAATATAGCACATAAAAGACCAGAAGCACCACCACCAATAATTGCAATTTTTTTCATAGAGGCAATTATAGCTTAATTACTAGTTGTTATTAGCAGGTAATGTTTTACTTCAGCGACATTTTTAATGTTCTTTTGAAGTTTTTTATGAGGTGTTTATATTTATTTATGCAATATTATGTACTGCGTACTTTCCCTTATGCGATTGAGCAACAACATTTTGTTTTATTTTTGTAGATGAAGTTAAAGGGTTATAGCTTACTTGTACTATTTTTGCACCCTTTGATTTTAGATATTTTTCAACCGCAATATTATGTGGCTTGTCTCCCCAGTCTTCTCCAATTACAAAGACATCAACATTTAATTCCTTGCAGTTACTTACATATTCAAGTTTATTATATGAGACTACATCATCTACGCATTGCAATGATTTTAGCATTCTCATTCTCTGAGCTAATGGTATAATGGGCACATTTCTTTTGTATGAACTTACGACTTCATCCGAAGCTACGCCCACTACAAACTTATCACCTAAGGTGGCGCAGTATTCCAATAAATCTAAATGACCAACATGTACCATATCAAAAGTACCAACGGTATATACTATTTTCATTTAAATCCCTCATTAATCATATAATAGTGTATAATACCCACTTAATGTTAAAACAAAGCCTTATCGAAAAAGTATTTAATATTTATTTAAAATATTAAATTTATATAAAATAAAATAAAGAAAGTGTAAAAATGAAACAACCAACAATCCTCTCTTATGTAAGAGACCTTCCTAACTTATTATCACTTTCAGGCTTGGCTTGTACAGTACTTGCCATTTATTTTAGCATTACAGGTCTTTACGCTGCAGCTATGATAGGGATGGTTTGGGCGGTTGCCTTTGACTGGGCTGATGGGCTTGTTGCAAGAAAACTAAAGGGTAGAACGCCTACGGACGCAAAGTTTGGTGGACAACTTGATGTGGTTATAGATATAGTAAGTTATGGTGTAACTCCTGCGATTTTACTTCTAAGTTATGGAAAATTTGAACCTATATTTTTACTAGGTGCTTTTATAATGATGGCGGCAGCGGCAATCAGACTCAGCTATTTTAGCACCTATGGCTTAGCTGGCGGAACAAAATATACGGGACTCGCACTAGATAACAATAGTTTGATTTTAGTCTCTGTATTTTTATTAGAGAGTTTAGTTAGCAATGGAGTATTTACTATTATTTTATATATTAGTGGGGTTGGACTAGCAATTTTAAATGTTTCGGAGATTAAAACACCAAAACTCTCAGGAAATCCTAATAATGTCTATCTACTTGGGGTTTATACTCTAGGTATAACAGCTATTTATAGCTTTCAACTATTATAAAATCAATTAAAAAAGGAAAAAAGATGCAAAACAAAGATGAATTTTTAAAGATTATGGATTTTAGACATGCCTGCAAGGTGTTTGATGAGAGTAAAAAAATTAGTGATGAAGATATCCACTTTATTTTGGAGGTTGGACGAAAATCACCTAGCTCTTTTGGGATGGAAGCGTGGAAATTTTTAGTTATAACAAATGATGAATTAAGAGAAAAGTTAAGACCATTTTGTTGGAATCAGCCTCAAATCACAACTTGTTCGCATTTAGTAGTTATCTTAGCAGCAATCGAGAGCCTTAAAGTAGAAAATGGTGTAGTTCGCTCACAGCTTTCACGCCGTAGTATGCCACAAGAAAAACTGGATTCTTTTGTAGAACTATATGCTTCACATCTTGAGAGTACTTTAAGTAGTGATGAAAAAACTTATCAATGGAGTGCAAGACAAACTTACATTGCTGCTGCAAACATGATGAGTGCTGCAGCTAGCATTGGGATTGATTCTTGTCCTATTGAAGGTTTTGAGAAAGAAAATGTAGAGAAAGTTTTAGAACTTGATACAAGTAAATTTCAAGTAGCTATGATACTTCCTTTTGGGTATAGAATAAATGAGCAATCCAAACAATTGAGATCAAGCTTTGAGAGTGTTGTAGAGTTTATTAAGTAGGCTACTTGTAACCTTCTTGCAATTTAGTATAGTTAAACTATGAAAAAAGCAGGAAGTGTCAATGAAAATAAATCCAAGTGTCGTAAAGCAAAACACTCTAATCAACTACCAACTTACTTTAAAAAACACATCAAACATAGAATCAATAGAAGTTCTCTCAATGGGTAACTTCTATCATAAAGAGACTCTAAACTACACCATTGAACATGCCATTATATTATTTTCACACAAAATGTCATATCTTGGCGAATTTGTCATAATGGAGTGGTAAGGAGGTAAGTTGTCGGTGGGAAATTGATATGTCCATATCACAAGGAAATGGGCATATTTTATCCATTAATGCAGACCACTCCATAGAAGATCAAAGAAAAAATATTTGGGTTATAAATAAAATAAAAGAGGCAAAAGGTATCTCTATACTTGCTCACCCAAATTGGGTGTATAGAGATGCAAAGTATCATCTCAATCAAGCTTTTTACAAAGAGATGTTAAAGAGTTCTCACCTTGATGGTGTAGAAGTTTTTGGAGAAGAAAAAATTAAAGAACATAATAATATGACACATTTAACAGCACTTCAAATAAAAAACAAACATAAATACTTGGCTCCATTTGCAAACTCTGATGCCCATGATAGCGACCATGAAACTGGAGATAGATTTACCATTGTATTTGTAAAAGATAAATCAGCTTCTAGTATAGTAAAGGCGATGAAAGATGAACTAGCTCAATATGTTTATTTTTTGATTAAAGAGTATTATCCTAGGCATACTATTTTAAAAGCAGATTAGCAAAACTTTATATTGACCAACTCATAAATGGTGAAAGTTTTGATAAAAAAATAAATAATATAAAGAACAAACTGCAAGAACATACCAATAATTTTTATGGCATTGAAAATTTATAATTAGGATCAAGCATGTTTTTATTAAAATAACTTGCTTTTTCAAACTCAATCACATTCGTTCCAATATGCGGTACATTTGGAAATAAAGAAGCTAAATCTTGAACTATTGTTCTAGATAAGTTTGACTTTTGCTCCATGGTTCTACCTTCCATAATATTAGCAAAAACATGAATAAAGTTTTCTTTGTTATCTCCTGTTAAATACTTGTCGAAAACATTTATTCTTACTTTTATATCATTTTTATAAAACAATTTTGTAGAAATAGCAGATAAATTTACTAGTTTTATAATCTTATCTTGTGAGTGTAGTTTTAAAATCTCTTCTGAACAATCTATTATAAAATGGGGCATAATTTCTTCTTTGTGTGAGTTGTTTTGGTGTCATCTAATGGTCGAAGATAGCCGATAAATTTTCGCTAGGTAATTTATTGGCTACTCTGTTTTTGTTAGACTTTTAATAAATTTCTTTTCTATGAGCAATTCTAATCAGAGTAATAACTAAAATATCATTCTCTTTTAGATAAACTATCCTGTAGTTTCCAACTCTTTTTCTGAATTTACCTTTGTGTCTACCTTTTAGAGCCTTATCAGTAGAGAAATCTCCTGTTTTCAAATCCTTTATTTTTTCAAAAATTAGTTTTTGATTTTGTGTGTCAATTTTTTCTAGTTCTTTTAAAGCAGCTTTTGGAACAATGATTTTAAACATTAATTAAATCCAAGTCTTTGTGCAATTTCTTCAAGAGAGTAAACTTCAGTTTCTCCAGCTTTAAGTTCGTCAATTCTCTTATCAGAAATCATCTCATCTAGTGTATCAAAATAAGTACTTACAGCCTTTTCTATGATATAAGTACGAGAACGATCAAGTTCTTGGGCATAAGAGTCTAAATCAGTTAATAATGCTTCATCCATTCTAATATTTATAGCTTTCTTCACAATGTATCCTTTTGTATCTACATTATACTACAAAACTTGATAAAGTGCAAGTTGAGTCTAACGACGGAGACTTTGAAAAAACACAGCCTCTATGTTTTGTTAACTTGCTTGTAAATGTCTAGATTCTTCTTTCAATCTTTCAGCTATCCACACTTTAATAATTGACTGTCTTGTAACACCTATCTTTTTTGCTTCTTTATCTAAAGAATCTATAACCCACTGTGGAAAATCAACATTAACTTTTTTTGTATTTGTTTTTAGAGCATTGGGTCTTGTTGCTTTTGAGAAATCAAGGTATTCACTTATATCTTCACCATTATCAAATTTTTCATCAAACTCTTTAGCTGTTATTGTTTTCATAATGGAGTGGTAACTTAAATTCATACACTTTTTTCAATAATTCTAAGCAGCTATTTCATTTTGTAACACTAAATTAATCTCTTCAAATTTTGAAGGAGATAAATTGCCTAAATAACTATGGCTTCTTACACGATTATAATAAAACTCAATATACTGCCCGAACGAAGTGACAAAATACTCTTGGGGTGCAAATATCTCTCTTTTAGCTTGACTCTTTGTGTAAAAGTATGTTTGGTATATCAAGTCACTTTTGAGTGTTTTAAAGAAGCTTTCAGCAACAGCATTATCCCAACAATTACCTTTACGACTCATGCTTTGAACTATACCGTGTTTTTGCAGTAAGTTCTTATGTGAATATGATGCATATTGACTTCTTCTATCTGTGTGCCACATGAATGGAGTGATAATCTAAATTCATACATATATTATTGCTAGTCTTCATAAAAGTTTGATTCAAGATGAATTATTTTAATTAAGTCTCTTAAATAATTTTTTCTTGACCTAGTCTATATATAGCAAAATCGTATTTTAGTGGATCATTTTTATCAAATGTTTTTAGAGTATTTGTAAGTTCTATCGCAGCCTCTAAATCGTAGGTTTTTCTTTTTAGTAGTCCTAATTTTTGTCCTACTTTAAAAGTATGAGTGTCAAGAGGCATAATTAGGTCTGCTTTATCAACTCCACTCCATAAACCCATATCGATATTGTCCTCTCTTACCATCCAACGGAGATACATCATCCATCTTTTTAAAGCCCCCGCCCCCTTTGTTTTAGTAGTTACTTTGGAGACTAAAAAATTATAACCTTGCGTATCATGTTGATATAAGTCTTTAATGGTTTGAATGAGGGAGTTTATACCATCAATTACACTTGAATTTTTTTTATACCCTTGTTTAAAAACATCTTCTAAGCTGGTATCTTTATTTAGCCTTTTTAATGCAATAAAAAGAGCTGCAATATCCTCGCTTTTTTGAAATCTATAATAATGATTTTTTAAAACCTCTCTTATCTCTTCATCATTTTTTTGCAATAGAGAAAAATCAAGAGAATCTAAAAATTTCACAATTTGCTTTACATTTCCATATGCAAATAAGGCACAAATAAGTGATATTGTAGAATCTTTATACTTATGTGCAACTATAATTGGGTCTAACCTATTTTCATTTACTTCATCTGATTTATTTCGTTTTTTCACTTCTATATTAAGAAGTTTTTTAGTGAAGATAATAGAGTTTTTTTCGCTCACTTGAACCTGCTATGTTTAATTGTTTTCTATATTTTGCGATTGTTCTTCTAACCATTTTTACTTTGAATTCATCTTGAATCAAATCAAGTAATTTCATATCACTAAGTGGCTTTTGTCGATTTTCTTTTTTTACTATACCTACTAAAAACTCTTTAATAGCTGCATTTGACACATCTTCATCAATAGCTGTTGTAAAAAACTCTTTCATGGTAAAAACTCCTCTATCACATGCTATATATTTATTTGCAATAGCGCGAGATATAGTAGATGGATTATGACCAAATTCATCTGCTAAAGTTTTAAGCGTTAATGGCATTATGGAACCACCTGTAAAAAATTCATATTGGTACTCAACTATCATTAGTCCAACTTTATATAGTGTTGCTTTACGCATATCAAGAGCATCTACAAGACTTTTAGCTTCTTTAATTTTTTGTTTTATAAAATCATGTTCAACCGCATAATTTGTGTCTATTTTTATGGTTGGGTAATATGCATCATTTAGTTTTACTTCTATATTTTTAAATTCATCAAAAAATATCATTAAATCTGGTACAACTTGAGTTGATTCTTCTTGATATTCAATAGATGGTGGATTTTTAAAAGTCCCTAAAACTCTCATAACTTCACTAAAATTATCTTCATCTGAATAGCTGTAAATATTTTGTAAATCGTTTATCACTTTACATGCTAAAGGATAGGTTTCATCATCTATATCTGAATTATCAAGCTGAAACATAAAGCTCTCAGCTAAATCGAGTGCAGCGATTCCAACTGGGTCAACATGTACAAATCTAAGACGAATTTTTTCAAACTCTTTAAAATCAATACCCTCTTGTTTACAAAATTTTTGAGTATCCCCCTCATAATAGCCATTTTCATCCAAGTTAGCTACTACATGATTAGCAATAAGTTGTGAAATGGGTGTTGGAAAAAGTGGAGCCTGAAGTTGTTCATCAAGCACATCATGTAAAGAACGATACTGAATAGTTAATGCTTCTATTTGCTCCGTTCTAGAGTTACTAACAGTTCCATTAATTACTTTTCTTGGAATTTTTTTTTCAAAATTTTCTTCATATCCAGATTCAATTTCAATCACTGGATTCGCCTCAATAAAAGGGTTCATAGCTTCACCTAAATCACTAAGACTTGAGTGTAAAATTGGAAGCCAATTTCTTAATGTATTTGAAAGCTTATGCTTATTGCTAAGTGATTGTGTTTGTCTTATTGCTATCATAATTTAAAGTTTATAATCCTCACCAAGGTAGTGTGTACGAACATCTGCATTGTTTGCTATCTCGTCACTTGTTCCACTAGCTAGCAATGAACCAGCCTTAAGAACATAAGCCCTATCACAAACATCAAGAGTCTCACGAACATTATGATCAGTTATAAGCACACCAATATCATAAGCAACAAGTTGCTTTATAACATTTTGAATATCCATTACAGCAATTGGATCAACTCCAGCAAATGGCTCATCAAGAAGTAAAAATTTTGGCTTGTTTACGAGGGCTCTTGCTATCTCAACACGACGACGCTCACCACCACTTAAACTGATTCCTTTTCTGTAGCGAATCGGTTCAATATTAAACATATCGAGTAGCTCTAAGATTCTATCTTCTCGTGCTTTTTTATCTTTTATTCCCACCTCTGCTGCTACCATCAAGTTGTCCTCAACACTTAAATCTTTAAAAATTGAAGCTTCTTGTGGTAAATAACCAATACCTTTTAATGCGCGCTCGTGGAGTGGTTGACCAGAAAGATTTTCATCATCAAAAAAAACTTCACCATCACTAGCCTCAACAAGTCCACAAATCATATAAAAAGTTGTTGTTTTTCCCGCTCCATTTGGACCAAGAAGCCCAACAACTTCTCCGCTAGATAACTCAAGAGAAATCCCTTTTACTATCTCTAAATCTTTAATTCTTTTTTTTAAATTTATTGCTTTTAAGGTGTGCATATTTTATATTCTCTTTTATTATTTTGTATTTTTTTTATCTCTATAACTAAAACATCTAAGCCAGCAGATATTAAAATATTTTTTAACTTATCCTCACCCCACTCTACTAAATGAAGTCCATCTTTTTCTAACTCTTCAAGCATCCCTAAAGATATAAAATGATCTATCCCTTTGTTATAAATATCATAATGAAAAACCTTATTGCCATAACATTGCTGAAGTGAAAAAGTGGGTGATGTAACTTCATCATTTAAACCAAAAGATTTAACTATTTGTTTTGTCAGAGTCGTTTTTCCGCTTGCTAAATCACCATTTAAAATTATAATACCGTTTGCAAAATCTTTTAATATTTCATCAGCTAATGCTGGTAATTCACGTAAACTTAACTCATATTTCTTCATAGTTTATTTGATATCTCTATAATTTGAGCTAGTTTATTTTTTGCTTTTTTAGTTCTAATAGCATAAGTAGCCATCTCTAAACCATCTTGAATATCACGAGCCAATCCATCCACTACAAGCGCACAAGCCGTATTTATACATACTATATCTCTTTGTGCATCTGTTGCTTTTGCATTAAAAATATTTTGTAATATTTGAGCATTCTCTTTTGAATCTCCACCAACTATAGCTTTTAGAGGTACTTTTTTTATTCCATATTCTTGTGGATCAATCTCAAACTCATGAATAACTCCATCTTTGAGTTGAGATGCATAAGTTATGTCACTAATGCTAACTTCATCCATACCCTCTGCTGAACTAACTACCATTGTTGATTTTACCCCATTTATTTTTAAAGCTTCTGCCATTTTTGCAACAAATGTTTTATCAAATACACCAAGTAAAGATTTTTTTACATCAGCTGGGTTTGTAAGTGGACCTAAAATATTAAATATTGTCTTATCGGGGATAGTTTTTCTCACTGGCACTATAAAACTCATACAAGGGTGATGATTTGCAGCAAACATAAAACAAAAACCACTCTCCTCTAAAAGTTGAGCATTTTGTTTTATGTTTAAATCTAGTCTAACTCCTAGAGATTCAAACATATCAGCACTACCAGATTTTGAAGTGATAGAGCGACTTCCATGTTTTGCTACGCTAGAACCACACGCTGAACTTAAAATTGCTACAGTTGATGAGATATTGAAACTACCAATCTTATCACCACCTGTTCCAACTACATCTAAAGATTTATCTCTTAATTCTTGGCTAATGGGTAAAGCAATAGCATGTGAGCGCATAACCTCTGCTGCCGCGGCTATTGACTCAACTGATGTATATTTATCAAGTTTCATGTTTAGTAAAAATTCACGCATTATCTCATCATTCATCTCATGATTAAACAGACTTTCAAACTTCTCTTTTGTTTCATCATAAGTCATCTAAAGCTCCTTAATATATTGATGTTGTAATGATTTAGGTGTAGATTTTGTTGTCGGAATTTGTAAAACTTCATAGTTTTTAGATTCATTTAGATAGTTGATAGTGATTTTATTGCCAATCTCAACATTTTTAGAAGACTTTACAATTGCATCATTTATAAGTACTACTTTATTTGCTATCATATCTTGAGCAACTGAGCGTCTTTTTGTAATATTTACTGAATTAAGAAATTTATCTATTCGCATTGTTTAACTTTTTAAATTTTTGTTTATATTAAGATAATAAAACTAAAAGTAATGTAAAAGTTGGAACAATTATTGCATGTTTATGTGGTTTTTTTATAAAAACTTCAATATCTCTTTTTGTATATCTTCTTTTTCAATGATAACGTCGTGAACTATTTTTTTATTAAATAACTCTTTTATCATAGATGGTATCTCTAAGTTAGCTTCTTTTGAAATAGATACTAAAGCTTTTAAATCCTTTGTATCAACTTCACCTGTAAGTGCATTTGCAATAACAGGTGAAAATTTTGTCCACTCTGCTGTTGAGTAAGCTATAGTTTTAATAGCTGGATTTGAACATGAATTAAAAGATTTCATACAAGTTGCAGTATGTGGATCCATTAAGTACCCATCATTTTTAAATGTATCTTTAATATACTTTTTACCCTCATCCCCATTACAAAAATCAGCATCAAAAGAGTCTTGTAGTTTTACAAGTTCCTCTGGGGTTAGTTCATAAAAATTATTCATCTCTAAATCATTCATAAGCTCTTTTGTGCGCTCACTTCCAAACATATCATAAATAATACGCTCAATATTTGATGATTTTAAAATATCCATAGCTGGAGATGTAGTAGATATAACTTCACAATGTCTTAAATCATATTTTCCATTATTTATAAGACGAGTTAAAACATTGTTTTCATTTGATGAAATAACTATTTTTTCAACTGCAAGACCCATTTTCCAAGCATAATAACCACCAAGAGCATTACCAAAATTTCCACTTGGGACATTTAAGTAAACTTTTTCACCTTGAGTGATAGCACCTTGGCGAACCAACTCCAAATAAGAGTGAATATGGTAAATAATTTGAAAAATTATACGACCAAAATTCACTGAATTTGCAGCTGAAAGTAAAGTGTTATGCTTTTTTAAAGATGTTTTAAATTCATCTGATGCTAAAAGCATTTTTAATGCATTTTGAGCATCATCAAAAACACCATTGATACCAATAACTTTTAAATTTAAAGCATCCTCTGTAACCATTTGAAGACGCTGTACATCACTTGTACCACCATTAGGGTAAAGACATACAACTTTAACATTTGAGCGATTTTTAAATGTTTCTAATGCTGCTGGACCAGTATCTCCACTTGTTGCTGCTAAAATTAAATAGTTTTCATCTCTTTTTTGCGCTATTGAAGATAGTATTACACCAAAAGGCTGAAGAGCCATATCTTTAAATGCGCGAGTAGGACCATGATAAAGTTCACTAATGTAGAGGTTTTCTTTTATTTTTACTACAGGAACAGGATTGTTTTTATCATCAAATTTATCATATAAATCTAGAGCTTTTTTTATAACTTCAGCATCTATATCAATCTCAAATCTACTCAACATATCAAATGCTAACTCTTTATAGCTTGAGTTTAAATGTTTATTTAAAAATTCTTCTCCTAAATTTGGCAAAGTTTCCGGCACATAAAGACCGCCAAATGAAGCTATTGGACTAAGGATAGCCTCTGAAAATGTTACACTAGTTGGTTTATTTGATTCACTTCCGCGAGTTTGTATAAAGTTCATATTTTCTCTTTGCATAAGATTACAATAAAAGAACCTTATGTATTTATTATAGTTTTAGTGCAATTATAACAAAATTATATTAAGAATCATAATAAATAAATATCTTATTTAAACAGTCTTATTGGGTTGACATGAAAAGATTTTTGAGTTACTTCAAAAATAAGTTCTTCGTTTACGCGCCCTATAGTATAACCCTTTTTAATTTTTTTACCCTTTTTAATATTTGGAGATATTTGACTTAAATTTGCATAAATTGTATGTAAGCCATTTTTATGTTCAATAATTACAATGTTATTTAAAATAGCTGTTTTATCAGCATAAATAACTTTTCCATTAAATACAGTTTTAACTTTTGTATTTTTACTTTTAGGCTTCATTGATATAGATTCATTAAAGATTTTTATTCCGTAAATTGGGTCTGTATATGTACCATATTCTTTTGTTATAGTGTAAGGATAGATTGGCGTTATTGTTTTTTCTCCTCTATATTTTTTAGTTTTAACAGCCCTATATGAGCTACCAGTTTTTCTAACTTTTGGTAAATCTTTATCATCAATCTTAGTTGTAAATGCTTTTTTTCTAACTTTATCTTCTTTAGCTTTTTTAATTTTATCTATTTTTATGATTTTTAATTTTGCCAATGTTTGCTTTAGAGCATCTTGTTTTTTAATTAATTTTTTAAGTGATTTTTTATATTTATTTTCAGATGACTGTAGCTTTTTCAAAGCTTTTTTATTTTTATTTTGAACAGATATTAATTTTTTTCTTTTCTCATCTATAAGACTAATAGTTATCTCTAAAGTATTAGTGTTTTTATTTATAGATTCAATAGTTTTAGAATTTTTGTAAAATGTTTTATTTAGGTTTTCTACTTGCTTGATTGTTTTTTTAAGCATTGCTTGTAAAATTTCTATCTCTATAATAGAATCTTCATTTTTAGAATAATTTTCTTCTAATATTATCGATATAGATGCACTTTTTGCAATTGTAAAAACAAGATCTTGTTCTATCTTATTTTGATTTTTCTTAAGTTTTTTTTGTTCTTTTTTTAGTTTAATTAATTTTTTATTATCTAACTTATAAGTTTTTTCTTTTTGTTTAAGTTGAACTTTTGTCTCTGTTAAATATTTTTGTTGTTTTAAAATTGCTTCTTTTTGTTTTAAAATTGCTTTTGCATTTAGCGACATTTTTTTATTTATTGAACTATATGATTTAGAAAAGTTTTTTATTTTAGAAGATGCTTTATTTATTTTTTTATCAATATTTACATTTGCACTAAGAGAAAGCATAAAAAATACTAAAGCGAAAAAAATCTTTATCATACTTCCTCTTTATGCCCTAAAACAACCATAGCTGCCAATGTGACTGATACAATTAATGAGATAGCTAAAAGTAATAAAGAATCATTTACTAAGTTAAATACCTCAACCTTAATATTTAAATTTTGAAACTGTAATAACACCCACTTATTTGTTGAAATATAGATAAATATTAAAAATATTAACACCGAGGAGATTAAAGCATCAACTATAGCTAATCTAAAAAGAATAGCTGAACGAAGCCAAATGGGTGCTCCAAAAAGCCCCATAACACTCATTCTTTCATTATGTTTAAATTGCCAAATTCTAAGTTCTTTTAGTATTAATAACATTGTTACAATAGATACAACCATAGCAAAAATAAAAACTACATTTTTAAATAATACTAAAAGTTTGTATGTAGTATCATGAGTTTTTGCAAAATCTTCTATTTTTGTAATTGATTTATTTTTTGATAAATTTAATTTTAATTTTTTAATATCATCTGGTGTTGGAAACTTATATAGATAAAGTTTATAAAATTTTGGCAATGTTAATTTCAATAAATTCATATTTTTTTTATCTATATTCGTATTTAATCTTTTTATTACATTATCTGGTGGAAGCTCTTGGACACTAGAGATACTTTCATCAAGCAGAAGCATTTCTTTTTCTTTTATTTGCTTTTTGCTAACTACAACTATTGAATAATTGTTAGCAAGATTTTCTTTATATGCTTCTATGCTTCTGTCAACGATAATAAATATTTGAATACAAAACAATATACTTAACAGTGCAATAATAAGCGAAAAATGATTTTTAACTGATTTCATAAATCTCTCCATATTCTATGTGATAATGTTTATAATTTACATTTAGAGTTGATGGGATACGATGTGTTACGACTATAATAGTAGTTTTAAGTTGGGTATTTGCACCCTCAAGTAGATTCCAAATAAGTTGTGATGAATACTCATCAAGATTACCAGTAGGCTCATCCGCAAGAATTAAGATTGGATTATGTGAGAGTGCTCTAGCCATTGCCACGCGTTGTTGCTCTCCACCACTTAACTCCAATGGATACTTTCCAGCTTGATGTTTTAATCTTACATGCTTAAGTAGTGATTCCACTTGATTTTGTATTACACTTTTTTCATACCCATTAATAATTAAAGGCATCATAATATTTTTTTCTATTGTCCACTCTTTTATTAATTTATAATCTTGAAAAACAATCCCAATATGTCGTCTTAAAAAATTTAATTTATTTTTAGATACATCACTTAACTCTACTCCACCAACTATAAGGCTACCTTGAATTGGTTTAATAGCTCCAAAAAATGACTTTAAAAGAGTAGACTTACCACTACCACTAGCTCCCGTTATAAACACGAAACTTCCAGAATCAACACTAAAATTTGCTTGATTAATAATGGTTTCATTTGCATTATATGATAGAGATATATCATTTGCAACTATTACTTTATCCATTTAAAACTCCATCTAAAAATTTATGCGCCACTAGGTTACTTTTTGATTTTAACGGAAGTGTTGGATAGTAAGAGACATCTTTATTTCGTACTATAACATAAAGGTGCTCAGGTCTATCAAAACTACCCATAGAGGTTCTCAGCATGATTCCATCTTCTAAAGTATATACACGTTCAAAATGTATAAAAACATTATCATACTTTTTAGTTATACTACTAAGCTTTAATAATTTTTCATAAGATGATTTAAACTCACTAAATTCAAAATTTCCATCTATCTTTAAATTATCGGAAAAAATCTTATTTATCATAGTAACATCGTAAATATTTTTTTCTTGTTTTTTCCATCTGTCTTCATATTTAGAGCTAATTACAATATCACAATTTTTTTTTATCTCTAATGATATTTTTTTAAAATTTATAAAAGTTTCATATGAATAAACATAATAATTTTCACTATCAGTTCTAAGCTCTAATCTTGCATCTACTTTTAAAACCCTTTGTGCTTCTTCTATAAATGATGTAGATATAACTCTTCTATGCTCTTTTTTATCCCATGGAACTGGAAAATGAATATAAATTTTACTAATTATATTTGAAGGAATTAGCTCCATAAAAAGACGAGCATCATAATCTAAAATCATAAGATTATCTAATTTTTGGATATTTACTTGTTTTAGTACTTGTTCTATTGATGGGCGATGTATCTCTATTCCAATAAATAAAATATCTGGATTACCTTTAGCTTGATGAAGCAAATGCCGACCAGAACCAAAACCAACCTCTATACAAATATCATCTACATCTGGAAATTTATTTGCAAAATATTCTATATTTTTTAAAGCATTTACCTCTTTTAAATGAATATTTTTTGTACTATGATGAACATTTGAGTCTAGTATTTCTAACTTAGCTTCTTTTGCATAAGACAGCAAAGCATTATGAATTTTTTGAGTAGATGATGGGCGTGTTAATTTATCTGTTTTTAAAAGTTTTTTATTCTCATCTTCTCTTACAAGCAAAAAAAAATCTTCATTTTCAATAGTTACCGAGATTAGTTTTTCATCATCTCTATTTGCATTATTTGCAATAAAATTAAAATTTACACCATCATTAACATATGGAAACTTTAATTTATTAAATTTTTTAATATGCAGATGCGGCATTAAATCTCTTCAAAATCAATCTCTTCAAAATCGATTTCTTCAATTTTTATCTCTTCAATTTTGGTTTTTTCAATTTGAATTTTTTCAATTTTGGTTTCTTCTGCTAAAGGCTTAATTTTTCGTAGTTCAAACATACTACTTTTTAACTCTTTGGTTTCAAATTTAATTTCAATACTAGGTTCAGAAAAAATTCCATTTTCATCAACAGAAAAAACATAATAACTATATGACGAATTTGGCAATATGTCCGCATCTACAAAATTTGTACTTTGGATATCATTAAATTGGTCTTCTTGAAAATCAAATAAACTTTTTTTATGTTTTTTAATTACTATATATTTTTTTGTTCTTATATCTGCATTTTCCCATTTTAGAACTATTTTATTGTCAATTAATTTAGCTTCTAATAGCGTAGGCGGAGTAGGTTTAACAAGAGTCATTCCTAATACAGAATTTACTTCATGATTGCTTTGCAAGGTATCTTTATCAATTGCACTAATTCTATAAAAGTATTTTTCACCATCTTTTTCAATACTGTCAATATAGGTATTATTATTAACTCGTGCTATCAATTCATAGCCACTATCAACATTTTGTGATCTATAAATATTATAATATAAAAAATCTGGAGACGAAGTTTTATCCCAATTGAGTTTTATTTTTTTTGCGAGATTTGTTGTAACTGTAATGTTTTTAATTTCCATTGGTAAAGCTTTTGTGCTAATTTTTACTATATCACTTGGTAAAGATCTAATGGAGTCAAATGTTAGAGCTCTAATTTGGTACATATAAATAAATTTATCTTTTAATTTAGTATCAATGTATTCTACATTTAGTCTTCCATGCACTTTGGCTATATCTTTAAATGATTCATCTTCTAATGTTTTTCTTTGAATTATATATGCATCTACAGCTTTATTTTTATGAGGACGCCATATAATTTTTGCACTTCTTGGCATATCACCTTTAGCATATAGCCACGAAACAGAGTCAAATATTTTTCTTGTACTTACTGTGTAATCTTTACTCTTTGGAGATTCTGCTGCATCTGTATATGTTTTAAAATAGTATATATATTTAGAATTAGGATTTACATCATCATCTAAAAAATGTGTTGAAAATCTATTGTCAACTGTTTCTAAAAAATCATTTTTTGTATCCTTATCTGAGTCATCAGTTTTTTTATATATATAGATGCCGCGTACTCTTTTATCAACTACTGGTTTCCATTCTAAAGCGATAGAATTCATAGTTGATTGAGTGCCATTTTGTGTTAAAATGATTTCTGGCAGTGTTGAATCAACAACAGCTCCATCTTTTGGTTTTGGTTTAGCACCACATCCGCTAAGAATTAGTATTAGCGAAACTATTAACGATGAACTCAGGATTGATAACTTCATTTATTTGCTCCATATTAAATTTTTTATCTATATAATCTATCATACTTTGCTCTAATGGAGCAACAAACGACACTAGCTTTTGAGTAGTTGGATGTATGAAATGTATTTCGAATGCATGTAGCAAAATTCGTTCCGACTTATCGTTTTTATTAGTATTTCCATACAAGTGATCACCAATAATATGTCGGCTTTTTGTCTCTAAGTGTACGCGTATTTGATGGGTACGACCAGTAAAAAGTTTACAAGCTATCAGTTGATTAGTTTCATCTTCACTAAGTGCTAAGAAACTAAAGGCTGTTTTAGCATCTTTACCGCCATTATCACAGCCCATCTTTAAACGATTGTTTGAACTTCTTTTTATAGGTAATTCAATAATTGTTAAATCATCTTTTAATGGTGGTTCAATTACAGCAACATAATAACGACCCATACTTTTGTCTTGTAATTGCTCACTTAAAAATTGGTGTGCTTCGTTATTTTTTGCCACAACCATAACACCGCTAGTACCTTTATCTAAACGATGAACTATACCGTGTCTTTCTTCTCCACTAATAGTTGATAATCTAATTCCTTTATGCTTTAACCAATCAACCAGCGTAGCATCTTTTACACTAGGAGCTGGATGGACTGTAAGTCCTGTCGGTTTATTTATAACAAGGACATCATCATCTTCAAAAAGAACTTCAACATCAAAATCAATTTCAAGAGGCTTTTGTTTTTTTGCCTCAGGAAATTCAACCCTAACCTCTTGAGCTATTTTTAGCTTTACACCTGCACGAGGGACAAGTTTATTATCTACATATACACATTCTTTTTTTATAAGTTGTGCAACTTGTGAACGAGTCTGCACTAATTGTGTAGCTAAAAAAACATCTAATCTCTCAACTTCTTGAGCTACATAATTTTTTGTTTTATTCATTTATATATTACCTTTTATGCTACAATTCTGTAATTTTTATTTGGAGTATTTAATTTGTGGAGAATTGATAAACGTATTTTAGCACAATTTGACTTTATTTCTATTATACTTATTTTACCTCTAATTTTTACTTCACATTGGCTCATAAATGAAGCAGTTCCAATGCTTGCTAAAAAACAAATAGCTTATGTTGGAGTAGCTTTTGTGGCTTTTATTTTTGTTTTTTTTCTCCCTATTCGTCGTATGAGCTGGTTAATCCCTTTAGTATATTGGATAAATATATTATTGCTTCTTGCAGTTGAGTTTTTCGGACATGCAAGATTGGGTGCTCAAAGATGGCTTGAGCTTCCATTTGTAAACGCTACAATTCAACCATCTGAATTCGTTAAACCTGCTTTAATTCTTATGTTAGCATATCTCATAAACAAAGTACCTCCACCAAAAGATGGATACAGAATAAAACAGTTTTTAATCCTTAGCGGATATATACTTTTACCATTTTTTCTAATTATTAGAGAACCAGATTTAGGGACAGCCCTTGTATTGTTGCTTATTGGTTACGGAGTTTTATTTTTTATAGGTGTGCATTGGAAAATTTGGGCTTTTATAGCTGGAGCTATCTTGTTTATTTTACCACTTGCTTACAACTTTGTGCTTCTTGATTATCAAAAAGTTCGTATAGATGATTTTTTAAGTGAAAAACCATCTTATCATGTACAACAATCTGTTATTGCTATAGGTTCAGGCGGACTTACTGGAAAAAGCGAAGAGGAAGCTACGCAAACACAAATGAAATTTCTTCCAATTGCTACAAGTGATTTTATCTTTGCTTTTTTAGTTGAGCGTAGTGGATTTTTAGGCGGATTAGCTATTATTTTAATCTATGTATTGCTTATATTGCATCTGTTTAGCTTGAGTGTGTTTAGTACTGATTACTACATAAAAGTTGTAACTGTTGCAATATCATTTATGATATTTATATATATGGGTGTTAATATATCCATGACCATTGGTTATGCTCCAGTAGTTGGGGTGCCACTGCCCATGTTTAGCTATGGAGGGAGTAGTTTTTTAAACTTTATAATTTTATTTGCAATTATGCAAAACTTGATTACATTTAGATATAAAGATTTATATGAGAAGCGTGGGACTAAAAGTTTTTTGTAAATAATTGAATTAGAGTATTATAAATAAAAAGTGGCGCGGTGGACGAGACTCGAACTCGCGACCCCCTGCGTGACAGGCAGGTATTCTAACCAACTGAACTACCACCGCAAATTTATTCCTTGATTAAAAAAAAATTATATTTTTACTATTAAGTGTTTTTGAATTAGTTGTGCTAAAGTTTTTAGCGAAGTGTACTTTAGTACATGAGCTAAACACTTTCGTGCAAATAAACAAAAATGGTGGGCATTACTGGACTCGAACCAGTGACATCTACCTTGTAAGGGTAGCGCTCTACCAACTGAGCTAAACGCCCTAAAATAATACTCTTTTCTAGATTAAAGAAAAAATTTTAAATTTTAAAAATTCTTCTAAAACTAAACACCAATATAAGTGGCGACCCCTAAAGGATTTGAACCTCTGTCCCTATCATGAAGTGATAGTGTCCTTGGCCACTAGACGAAAGGGTCACTTTCATAAACAAAAGATTTATTAATGGTGGGCACTACTGGACTCGAACCAGTGACATCTACCTTGTAAGGGTAGCGCTCTACCAACTGAGCTAAGCGCCCATCTTTTTTACTTTATTCGTTCTTTGCTAGAAAAAACATAAACTAAAAGTATTTTTGAATTAGTTGTGCTTAAGTTTCAAGCGAAGCATACTACAAGTATGTGAACTTGCAACTGAAGTGCAAATAATCAAAAAAATGGCGCGGTGGACGAGACTCGAACTCGCGACCCCCTGCGTGACAGGCAGGTATTCTAACCAACTGAACTACCACCGCAAATTTATTTCTTACTCTGCGTCAAAAATTTACTCACATACTATTAGTATGCTTTGCAAATCTTTTCCTTGATTAAGAAAAAATTATATTTTTACTATTTTAAGTTTTTTTGATTTAGTTGTGCTTAAGTTTCAAGTAAAGCGTACATACGGTACATGAGCTTTAAACTTCAGTGCAAATAAACAAAAAATGGTGTCCTGTGATGGATTCGAACCATCGGCCACATCATTAAAAGTGACGTGCTCTACCAGCTGAGCTAACAAGACATCTAATCCTCTATTGTTTAGAGGTCGAAATTATAGGCAAATAGGTTTGTATTGTCAAGATAATTTTACCTAAATTTCAAAAAACATCTCTTTATCTATTAACAAAAGTAATTTTATAGCATATAAGACACTTTGAGATTGGATGTAGTTTCTATCCCCATGAAGATTTAAATGAATCTCTTCATGTTTATCTTGAGTTCTTACGCCTATATATACTGTTCCAACAGGTTTATCTTCAGTGCCACCACCCTCACCCGCTATTCCGCTAATAGATAAAGCATAGTTGGCACTACTGACATTTATAGCACCCTCAGACATCTCAGACACTACCTCTGCACTTACTGCACCATTTTCTTTTAAAATATTTTCATCAACAGCTAACCAATTTTCTTTAATGATATTTGAATAAGTAACAAGTGAACCATCTAAAATATTTGATGCTCCATTTTCTTTAGTGAAATAATAGCTAAGCAATCCACCAGTACAACTCTCAGCAAAAGTAATTTTTTTGTTTGTATGAGTTAATTTATCAATAATATACTTAACTATATTTGCAGTTGCAATGATTTTTGATGGAAATAATTGTTTAGCTGAACCTACAAATTGAGATATATTTCCATACTTTTTACTTGTTATATTTATTTTTGTCCATCCATCTATAATATTTACAATATCGATATGTACATCATAAGTTTGAGCTATTGGTTCTAAGATTATTTTTAAACTATCACTTTGTTCATCAAATATATTTATAGTGTTATGTGATATCTCTTGAGACAACAAACATTGTGGCATCTTCTGCATTTCATCAATACAAATTACATTTATATTGCTTTGATTATATTCTAAAAGGTATGAACCTGGTTCGTATAAATTACACTCTGATGGTATTAACATGTTATCTTTTAAAACTTGATTATCTTCAGTTATTGTACAAATAACTTTACCAATTGTTGAAAAATTTTGTTTAGTTGTTACTACAATTACATTACTATTTATATTAACTAATAAATCTAAATATTCAAAAAGTGTATTATCGCCCTCTTTAAAAAAACTAATATTATCTATAAAATCAGTACTATTTTGAATATTTCTAAGAATATATTCTTTCAATGAATTATTATAAATAAATTTATTTCCAATAAATAATAGATATGTTTTCATAATAGACACAAGCCCTCTTAATAATTTTTTAAATATCATTATATCTATTTTTAACTACTTTTAATCACTAAAAAGATACAATGCAAAACTTTTATTAAAATTATAAGTAATTACTTACTACCTGAGGTACAGATGGACTACAAAGATACACTACTTTTACCAACTACAAACTTTGCCATGAGAGGCAATCTGATAAACAACGAGCCAAAGCGTTACGCTTCATGGGATAAAAATAAAATCTATGAAAAAATGAAAACAAATCGTAAAGATGCAC